>QGUS01000140.1 GCA_003242515.1 Actinomycetota bacterium | reverse complement strand
CGGCTACATCGTCACCAACCACCATGTCGTCGCGGGCGCCTCGAGCCTCTCCGTCGTGTTCGCCGATGGCGCCCGCTACCCCGCGGTGCTGATCGGCAGCGACCCCCTCACCGACCTGGCCGTGCTCCGTGTCGACCGGAGGGACCTGACGCCGATCGACCTCGGCTCGGCCGACACCCTCACCATCGGGGAGCCGGCGATCGCCGTGGGCAACCCCCTGGGCCTCGAGGGCGGGCCGACCGTCTCGGCCGGCATCGTCTCCGCGCTCGACCGCGCCCTGGACGTGAGGGCGGGCGAGCGTCTCTACGGGCTCGTCCAGACCGACGCCCCCATCGCCCCCGGCTCCTCGGGCGGCGCCCTGGTCGACGCCGGTGCCCGGCTCATCGGCATCACCACCGCCATCGCCGTCTCCGACGTGGGCGCCGAGGGCCTCGGGTTCGCCGTGCCCGTGGAGACCGTGGTCGGGGTCGTCGAGGACCTGATCGCCACCGGCCGGGTCGCCCATGCCCGCCTCGGGATCGAGGGAACCACGGCCTGGGCGAGGGACGGCGGCGCCGAGTACCCGGTGGGGGTCGGCGTCACCAGGCTGCCCTCCGACTCCCCGTACGGCGCATCGGGTGGCAGTGTGGGCGACGTGATCACGAGCATCGCCGGCCGTCGCGTCAACACCATCGACGACCTCTTCGCCGCGCTGCGGCGCCTCCGGGCCAACCAGAGCATCCCGGTGGAGGTCATAAGGGGCGATCAGAGCCTGGTGCTCCAGGTGGCCCTGGGAGGAGTCGGATCATGAGCGACGACCTGTTCTCGAGGCTCTTCGAGCTGTTCAACCAGCCGGGGCCGGTCAACTGGAAGCTGGCCGCGGAGGTGGCCCGCCACCTCACGGGCGAGCGGCAGCCGGTCGACCCCTGGGCCGCCGACGAGTTCCGCGACCTGACCCGCCTCGCCGAGTTCCACGTCGAGCGGGTCTCCCCCTTCCGCGTGCCCGCCGCCACCGACGTCCTTCCCCTCGACGCCCGGGGCTGGGCCGAGCGGAACCTCGAGTCGTACACGGGCCTCGTCGAGCCGTTCGCCGGCTCGGTGGTGGCCGAGGGCCCGGCTGCCGCCCTGTTCGGGCAGATGACCCCGGCCATCATCGGGCTCCAGGCGGGGTCTCTGGTCGGCTCGCTGGCCACCTGGGTCATGGCGGGCTTCGATGCGGGCCTGCCCCCGGACCGTGTCGAGGCGCTCACCGTGGTCGTCCCCAACATCGAGAGGTTCTCCGTCCCCGGCGTGGAGGCATCGGAGGTCCGCCTCTGGGCGGCGACCAACGAGGTCGCGTTCCGGACCGTGTGCAACATCCCGTGGATCCACGACCACCTCGCCACCCTGGTGGGGGCGCTGGCCGAGGCCAGCCGGATCGACCCGACGAAGCTCTCCGGCCTGATGATGGGCGGCACCGACCCGTCCGTCATCGAGCGCGCCATCGAGGAGGCGGGAGGGATCGAGGGGCTGCTCGGCGGCGAGGACGCCGCGGCGCCCCGGGCCGAGCTGGAGGCGTTCCTCGGCGCCATAGGTGGGTGCTCCCGCCTGCTGGCCCGCCGGGCTGTGGAGAACCTCTGCCCCAACTTCGACCTGATCACCCGCCACCGGGACGAGAACCGGTCCGCGGATGGCGTCGCCGCGGGACCCATCGGTGTCGGCCCGGTCCGCCCCGAGCTGACCCGGGCCGGCGAGACCTTCAACCGGGAGGTAGAGGACCGCTACGGGGACGATGCCCTCTCCGTACTCTGGTCCGACCCCTCACGGATGCCGACCGCGGCGGAGCTGGCCGACCCGACGGCCTGGGCGGCAAGAGTGCTGCTCGAGGGCTGGCTCTGACATCATGGGGGCATGGCTCTCACACCAGGAACCCCCGCACCCGCTTTCGCCCTGAAAAACCAGAACCGGGAGGTCGTGTCCAACGATGACCTCGCCGGCAAGCCCTGGGTGGCCGTGTTCATCCCGTTCGCCTTCACCGGCGTCTGCGAGGGCGAGCTCTGCCAGATCCGGGACAACTTCGACGCCTTCGGCGACACCCGCGTGGTCGCCATCACCTGCAACACCCTCCACGCCAACGGCGCGTGGGCCGCGCAGCAGGGGTTCCAGTTCGACATCCTCAGCGACTTCTGGCCCCACGGCGAGGTGTGCCGGGCCTACGACACCTTCGACGAGGGCTACGGCGCCGCCAAACGGACCACGTACTTCGTCGACGAGAGCGGCATCATCACCGGTGTCGTGGCGTCAGACGAGGTGAGCAAGCCCCGCCCGTTCGACGAGTACCTGGCGCTGCTTCAGGACTGACCGCCGAAGAGCGTCCGCCAGATCCGCTTGAAGAAGCTCGGCTTCTGCGGCTTGGGGAGGCTGTCGAGCACGGCGTCGTGCATGTCCGGCGGCAGGTCGCCGATCAGCGCCATTCCGCCGTCGACCACCTCCCACGCGTAGAACACCTGGCCCGGGGCGAAGACCCGCTGGTAGTCGCCGCGGGCCAGGTGGACGCTCACACCACCCGGGAGCGGGACGACCACGGGCGTCTGGAAGACCCCGAACGAGAAGAAGCCGTCCGAGTAGTAGGTGAACCTGAGGCCGTCGGCGTCCTCGTACTCGTCGAGGCGCACGAAGCCGAGGATCTGCTCGGGGAAGAAGCCGGAGGCCCGGTCCAGCGGCACCAGCGCCTCCCGCTCCACGGCGGGAGGGGCGACCAGGGTGCGCTCCCCCGGCTCGAAGCTGATGAACCGCTGCACGCAGTAGAGCGTCCCGTCGGCCGAGTACGTCGTGGCGCGGAGCACCACCCCCGTCAGGTCGTCGAGCACCAGCTCGGCGCGCATCACGCCGTCCCGGTCGAGGCGGTAGGTGGTGGCGTCCCGGCCGAGGAACCGGGTCCCGCCCGTCTCGGTGATGGCGTAGGCGACGAAGTCGGGTGCGGCCCGTCCCACCACGGCCACCTGCTCGACGGCGCCGTCGTCGCCGACGGTCGCCAGACGGCCTGGCCCCATGGCCACGGCCTTGGACCCGGCGAGGTCCGACCCCACCACCATCCGGCCATCCGCCTGCTCGATGCTGAGGAGGGCACTGGTCACGCCGTCCGGGGTGGCGCAGCTCACGATCTGCTCCGCGCCGTAGGAGGCCTGGCCTCCCCGTTCCAGCAGGCCGGCGAGGTCGCTGCCGAACATGACGGGCAGGAGCGTGACGACCAGGGCGATGGCGGCCGGAGACATCACTCGCCCTCCTGGTAGATCACGTTCACCTTGGCCGGGGTGAACGCCGGGTCGAGCGAGGCCCGGGCCCCGAAGCGGCTGCTCAGGTCCTCGACGGTGAGGTTCGGCTGCGGCGGCGAGGAGAACATCGCCGCGACGGCGATCACGGCCGCCACGACGGTCGCGGCGGCGCCCATCCAGAAGCCCCGGTGACGCCGCAGCGGGACCAGCTCGGCCTCGGCCTCCGGGACCAGGCCCTGCGGCAGCTCCACGACGGGCAGGGCCCTGATGGCGGCACGCACCCTCTGGAGGTCCTCCATCTCGGCCACGCACTTCCCGCACGAGGCGAGGTGGGCCATCAGGAGGCGTGACTCCGCGGCGGTCAGCTCGCCGTCGAGATATGCGCTGATCGCGTCGGACGGGTGGGTCATCCCAGGAGCTCCCTGAGCATCTTCCTGCCGCGATGGATGCGGCTGCGCACCGTGCCGATCGGGACCGCAGTGGCCTGCGCGATCTCCTCGTAGCTGAGGCCGATCACGTCGCACATCACCACGGCCTCCCTGAACTCGTACGGGAGTTGGAGCAAGGCCTTCTGGATGTCGTCACCGAGGCTGATCCGGTCGGACTCCACGTCGGCGCCGACGGCGGATGCGGCACCCCAGCGGTCGACCTCCTCCGGCATCGGAGCGGTGGGCCTGCGGTTGCGGCGACGGACCTCATCGAGGAAGGCGTTGCGGGTGATGCGCCATAACCAGCCCTCGAAGCTGCCCGGCTGGTAGGCCTCGAGACCCCGTCGGACGCGGAGCAGTACCTCCTGGACCAGGTCCGCGGCATCGTCGGGGTTCCCTGCCAACCGGTACGCGAAGTTGTAGATCTTCCGTCCGTAGACACGGGCTACCTCTTCCCAGGTGAGCGGGATGGACTCCATGGAGCCCTACTCCTCAAACGCCGACGGACGGCGGTCGGTTCCTAGGAATCCGGGGTGTGCTCCGAATCGGTGAGGTCCGCTTCCTGGGCACCCTGCTCGATCCCCTTGCGGAACTCCTTGGCAGAGGCACCGAGCGACCGGGCCAGCTGAGGCAGCTTCCTGGCGCCGAACAGCAGCAGGACGATGAGCAGGATCACGAGCAGTTCGCCGCCGCCGAGTCTTCCAAACAAGAGTTCCTCCTGATCGAGGGAGTTGTAACCCTACAACGCTTGGGACGGTTCCGGCACCGGGATCAACCCAGGGCCATGGTGTCGATGAACCGCTGGATCCGCTCCCGGGTGATGAACCGCACCTTGGGCTGCCGGTTCTCGATCTCGTGGATGCTGAACGGCGCGTACTTCTCGCTGAGCAGCAGGCCGCGGTCCGCACCGGAGGTGGAGAAGTCGGCGAGGAACTTGCGGATCACCGTCTCCTCGACCTCGAGCGCCTCGCCCGGCTCGTGGGTGTCGGCGAACACGTAGGTCGACTGCCCGTCCTTGATGGCGAGGTACGAGCCCGGCAGCGCCTGCTCGGTGACCGTGTAGCCGAACATGCGGAGCAGGCCCAGCATGATGTCGGCGCCGTCGGCGTGGGCGGGGTCGATCCCCAGGGCGCGCAGTCCGCGCTCCAGGCTCTTCGGGATGCGCAGCTCCTTCGCGATCGGCGGCAGCTCGTCGTCGGGGGCATCCACCTTCACGTCGGCCACGACCGGGCCGCGGTCCTCCTCCTCGAAGTGGGCGGCGAATGGGTCGTGGGCGATGTGCCGGAGGTCGACGCCGACGGTCGGCGGGGGCGGGGGCACCTCACCCTTCGCCGGAAGCTTGACCCCCCCGAACCCCCCCACCTCGCCGCGCCCGGCGGGGGCGCCGAACACCCCGAGGGCGCACACCGGGG
>QGUS01000139.1 GCA_003242515.1 Actinomycetota bacterium | reverse complement strand
CCGGCGCAGAAGCGGGCCTTGAGCAGCGCCTGCAGCTCCCATCCCTCGGCCCAGCGGTCGTAGTAGGAGCGGTGGCTCACCAGGCTCCGGCTCAGCGGACCGACCGCACCCTCGGGTCGGAGCGTGGCATCCACCACGAAAGCGGTCCCCTCGAAGGTGGGGGCCGACAGCGCGGTCATCAGCCGCGACGCCAGGGCCATGGCGGCGGCGCGGGCCCGGTCCTGGCCGCCGTCCGGGGCCTCGTGGACGAAGATCAGGTCGAGGTCGGAGTAGTAGTTGAGCTCACGGGCACCCCACTTGCCCATGGCGATCACGGCGAAGCGGGTCTCCTCGAGGACGGGGTGCTGGGGGAGCAGCGACCGCCGGGTCTCCTCGAGCGTGTCGGCGACGATCCGGTCGACCGCGCCGGACCAGCGCGCCGTGGCCGTGGCGAGGTCGGCGGAGCCCTCCAGGTCGTCGGCGAGGATGGGGATCAGTGCGGCGCGGAGCCGCAGCGGGACCGACGCGCCCTCGGGGGCTTCGCCGTCGATCAGCCAGGGGTGGGAGGCCAGGGAGACGGCCAGGGCGCGGCTCGCCCCGCAGACATGCGCTACCCGGGCGAGTCGTACCGGGTCGTCCGCCAGCTCCGGAGCGGTTGCGAGGACCGCATCGAGACGCCGGCGCGCCCCCTCCGGGTCGCCGCTCGATGCCAGGGCCTGTTCGACCAGCTCGTCCATCCCGGCATCAGGCTAAGACCGTCGTGACACCCGGGTGGCCCGCGTAACGTGGTGACCATGACGCTGCGCGTGGCCGGGGCCCAGATCAACGCCGTCGTGGGGGACATCCGGGGGAACGAGGCCCGGATCCGCCAGGCCATGGGGGAGGCGGAGCGTCTCGGCGCCCACATCCTGCTCACCCCCGAGCTCTCCCTCACCGGCTACCCGCCCGAAGACCTCGTCCACCGGCCGGACTTCGTCGCCGCCAACCTCGAGGCACTGGGGCGTCTCGCCGCGGAGACGGGGGAGATGGCAGTGGTGGTGGGGCACCTGGCGCCGGCGGAGGCGCCCACGCACTTCGGCGCCCCGGACGCCCGCCCGAGGGAGGTCGCCAATGCGGCGTCGGTCCTCCAGAACGGCCGGATCGTGGGGACCTACCACAAGATGGTCCTGCCCAACTACGGGGTGTTCGACGAGGACCGCAACTTCGCTCCAGGCACGGTGCCGGACCGTCTCTGGGAGGTCGCCGGGCACACGGTGGGGGTCTCCATCTGCGAGGACATCTGGGTCCCCGACGGGCCCCCGGCGAAACAGGCGGCCGCAGGCGCCCGGGTGCTGCTCAACATCAACGCTTCCCCGTACCACCGCGGCAAGGCCCTGGAGCGGGAGGCGATGCTCGCCGAGCGGGCCCGGGCCGCAGGTGTCCCGGTCGTGTACGTGAACCTCGTCGGTGGCCAGGACGAGCTGGTCTTCGACGGCACCTCGGTCGTGATCGCACCCGACGGGGAGGTGCTGCACCGGTCCCCGCAGTTCGAGGAGGACGTCTTCGTCACCGACCTCACCCCAGGCACGGTGACGCCGCTGCTCGACCCGGTGGAGGAGGTCTACCGGGCGCTGGTGACGGGCGTACGGGACTACGTGCGGAAGAACGGCTTCTCCCGGGTGGCCCTCGGGCTGTCCGGCGGGATCGACTCCGCCGTCACGGCCGTCATCGCGGCCGACGCCCTCGGCTCCGAGAACCTCTGGGCCCTGGCCATGCCCTCCCGCTACTCGTCGGGACACTCCGTGGAGGACGCGGTCGAGCTGGCCCGCAGGCTGGGCATCCGCTGCGACGTCGTCCCCATCGAGCCGATGCACGCCTCCTACCTGGAGACGCTCCAGGGGCTGTTCGGGACCACCGACCTGGGTGTCACCGAGGAGAACCTGCAGGCCCGGATCCGCGGCAACCTCCTCATGGCGATCTCCAACCAGCACGGCCACCTGGTGCTGACCACCGGCAACAAGTCGGAGACCGCGGTCGGCTATGCCACGCTCTACGGCGACATGGTCGGCGGGTACGCCCCCCTCAAGGACGTGTTCAAGACGCTGGTTTACGAGCTGGCCCGGTGGCGCAACCGGCAGGGCGAGGTCATCCCCGAGCGGATCATCACCAAGGCCCCCTCCGCCGAACTGAGGCCGGACCAGACCGATCAGGACACCCTCCCGCCCTACGACGAGCTGGACCGCATCCTCGAGATGTACGTGGAGAACGACGTCCCGCCCTCCGAGATCGTCGCCCGGGGCTTCGAACGGGAGACCGTGGCCCGGGTGGTGGCGATGGTGGACCGCTCCGAGTACAAGAGACGGCAGGGCGCTCCGGGCCCGAAGATCACCACCAAGGCCTTCGGCAAGGACCGCCGGCTTCCCATGACCAACGCCTACCGTGCCGACCTGACATGAACACGACGACGATCCTCATCAACGGCGAGCCCTCCGACGGGAGGATCCCCGTCACCGACTCCTCGGTCCTCCGCGGCGACGCGGTCTTCGAGGTCCTCAAGTCCTACGGCGGCGTGCTCTTCCGCTCCGAAGACCACCTCGACCGGCTCGAGGCCAGCGCCCGGAAGCTGATGCTCGATCTGCCCCGACGGAGCCTGATCGCCGACTGGATGGAGCGGGTGGCGGCCGAGATCGGCGACGGCGCCGTGCGGGTCGTCTGCACCCGCGGCTCGAGCGTTCCCGGCATCCCCGGCGAGCCGCTGGTCATCGTCTTCGGGCACACCTGGCCCAGCGCCGACGGCCCGTGCCGGCTCTATCCGGTGCCGGCTCCCTGGCATGCGGCCGGGGTCGGCTGGGAGCTGGCCGGCGCGAAGATCACCTCGTACGCCCCGAACATGGCGTCGTCCCGCCGGGCGCAGGCCGAGGGCTTCGACGACGCCCTGCTGGTGACCACCGAGGGCATCGTTCTGGAGGGCCCCACGTTCTCGGTGGCCTGGGTGATCGACGGGGTGGTGGAGACGCCTGCCCTCGGCCTGGGGATCCTCGACTCGATCACCCGGCGCGTCGTCCTGGAGCTGGCCGACCGGGAGGGCGTCCCCGTGAGGGAAGTGGAGGCGCCCCTGGAGCGGATGCTGGAGGCCGACGAGGCGATGGCCTGGTCGACGGTCCGCGAGGTCCAGGCGGTTTCGGCCGTGGGTGATCACGGGTACGAGACGGGACCCGTCACGAAGAGGCTGCAGGACGCGTTCGCAGCCCTGGTCGGGAACCTGGCAGACCGATAGGGAGTTGAACCGGACATGAGAAAGGCCCGCCCGCTCGCCGCGATCCTCGCAGTCGTTCTGGCCCTGGCGGCCTGCACGGGGTCCGCCGACGAGACCACGACCACCACCGAAGGCGGCTCGGGAGTCACCACCGCCCCCGCCGCGGACACGACGACCACGACTGCCTCCGGGGTGTCCACGACACTGCGCGGCCAGGTCGTCAGCGAGTACGAGACCGTCGCCCGCCTCTCCACCGACAACGGCGAGGTGCTCCATGTCGTGATCCCGCAGGGCGGCTACACGGAGATCGACATCTTCAACTTCATCGCCGAGCTGAAGGACTCCAACCCGGACATCTGGGGGGTCGAGGTGTTCGACGACGCGGCCGCGGCCGCGGCCTTCGCCGTCGACTCGTCGCAACGCACCGAGGAGCAGGCCCAGCTGCTGCGGCGTCATCACCTGGCAAGCCTGGTGTCGGGCGACACCGTGCGTTACCAGGGCCCGTTCAGCGACTTCGGGCAGCAGGTCCTCGGGTCCTGATCACAGGACCCCGGCCAGCCAGCCTGCGATGAGCAGGAAGGCGCCGAAGCCGACCGTGTCCGTGACCAGGGTGAGGAAGATCGTCGACGCCAGCGCCGGGTCCTGGCCCATCCGCTTCAACGCCAGAGGGATGCCCGCACCGGCGATGCCGGCGATGAGGAGGTTGGACACCACGCCCAGGGCGATCGCCAGGCCGATCCGCCAGATGCTCACCCCCGGGGGCGCGGTGAAGGTCCCGACGGCCATCAGCAGGACGCCCGCGCCGCCGGCGACCACGGCCAGCAGCGCGCCGTTGATCAGCCCGATCCAGGTCTGACGGGACAGCACGCCCCGCACCTGGCTGCCCGGGATGTTGTCGGTGGCCAGGCTGCGGATCACCACGGCTAGGCTCTGCTGGCCGGAGTTGCCGCCCAGCGTGGCGATCATCGGCATCAGGGCGGCGAGCACGGGGATGGACTGCACGATCCCGGTCATCTGCTCGATCACCAGCGCCACCACGAAGCCGAGCACCAGGTTCAGCAGCAGCCAGGGGGTCCGGGCGCGCACGGACGCCATGACGTCCGTGTAGACCGTCTCCTCGGCGCCCGCGCCCACCGCGGCGGCGAAGTCCTCGGACGCCTCCTCCTGGATGGCCTCCATGACCGTGTCCACGGTCACCATGCCGAGGAGGTAGCCCTCCTCGTCCGCGACCGGCACGCCGAAGAAGTGGTATCGCTGGCAGATCTCGGCCACCTCGCGGCGGTCCGTGTCGGGGGTCACGGCGACCGGGTCGGTGACCATCACGTCCGCGAGCGGGGAGCCCGGTCGGCGGAACACCAGGTCGCGGAACGAGATGACCCCCGCCAGCTTCCCCTCGTCGGTCACCACGTAGACGTAGGAGAGGTCTTCGAACTCCTCGTGCAGCTGGCGGATGCGCTCGATCGCCTCGCCGGTGGTCAGGCCCTCCGGCAGCTTGGCGATGTCGGTGGTCATCAGGCCGCCGGCGGTGTCGGGGGCGTAGGTGAGCAGGGTGCGAACCTGCTCCTCCGCCTCCGAGTCCATGGCGGCGAGGATGTCCTCCTGGACGTCCTCGTCCAGCTCGCCGATCAGGTCGGCGGCCACGTCGCCCGGCATCTCGCTGAGGGCCGCGGCGAGCTGTTCCACCGGCAGCTCCTCGATCAGCTCGACGGCGAGCTCGGGGTCGATCTCGCCCAGGATCTCGGCCGCCTCGGTGGGCTCGAGCTCGCTGAGCAGCCCGACGACGGACTCCTCGTCGAGCTGCTCCAGCACGTCCGCGGCATCGCCCGGGAGGGCCTCGGCGAGGGCCTCCCACTCTTCCGGACGCTGCTCGAGGTACTCGGCGACCGCCTCGGGGC
>QGUS01000138.1 GCA_003242515.1 Actinomycetota bacterium | reverse complement strand
GAAGCTGAGGGAGCCGAGCGCCACCCGGTTGAGCAGCTTGCGCGTCTCGGCCAGCCGGTCCTTCCCCGTGGCCACCAGGGCCCAGCCGACGACGACCATCGTCGCGAGCGCCAGGACCGAGGCGACGCCCAATCGGGACGCGGCCGCCGAGGACGGGCCCAGGGGGCGACGCTGCCCCTCCCGGGCGACGACGATGGGATCGAGCCGGCTCACGACCTGACGGACGGTCGCCTCGTCTACGGGCACCCCGCTCGCCGCGGTCAGGGCGCCGGCGAGCTCCGACGAGGCCGGGAGGAGGATGGCGGCCGCGTCCACCGCCGCCTTTTCGGTCCCGGGAGAAGACGCTGCCAGGGTCACCTCGACGGCGAGACGGCCCATGGCCGTGACCACTGCCTCGGTCTTCACCACCTCGCCGGCGGCGGCGCGGGCGGCCTCCTCGGAGAAGCCGACCTGCACGAGCTCCTCACCCAGCCACTTGGCGACTATGGAGGCGACCTGGGTCGTGCCGGCGAGGGGGCGGGCCGCCTCGGCGAGGGTGTCCCCGTCGGAGACCACCGTGCGGCCCCAGGTGGTGCCGAGGAAGATGCTGAAGGCGAGACCGAAGATCCAGCCGCCGGCGCCACGGAGGAACTTGCGCCGGTTCTCCTTGCTGAACAGGCTGCCGTTCATCTGATGGTGAGGGCGGGGTTCTGGCGGATGCGGGGCCGCTTGGCGACCACCGCTTCCGCCAGCCTGTCGAAGGCCTCCTCGGCCTCCGAGCCCGGGGCGGCGAGCGCCACCGGAACACCCTCGTCGGCGCCCTTCCCCATCGCCGGGACAAGCGGGATCTGCGCCATCAGGTCGACACCGACCTCCCCGGCGAGCTCCTGGCCACCGCCCGAGCCGAACAGCTCGTAGCGCTTGCCGTCGTCGCCGGTGAACCAGGACATGTTCTCGACGACGCCGATCACCTCCTGGTCCACCTGCTTCGCCATCAGGGCGGCGCGGCGGGCGACCCGCTGCGCGGCCAGCTGCGGCGTGGTGACGAGGAGCACCTGGGCCCGGGGCAGGAACTGGCTCATCGAGATCGAGATGTCGCCGGTGCCCGGGGGCATGTCGATGACGAGGAAGTCGAGGTCGTCCCAGAAGACGTCCTTGAGGAACTGCTCCACGGCCTTGTGGAGCATGGGGCCACGCCAGATGACGGCCTTGTCGTCGGCGACGAAGTAGTCCATCGACATGACCTTCACCCGGTGGGCGACCGGCGGGATGATCCTGTCTCCCGCCATGTAGGGCGGGGTCTTCACCCCGAGCATCGCCGGGATCGAGAAGCCCCAGATGTCACCGTCGACGATGCCGACCTTGTGGCCCTTGCGGGCGAGGGCGACGGCCAGGTTGGCCGACACCGAGGACTTGCCGACGCCGCCCTTGCCGGAAGCGACGGCCACGACCCGGGTGCGGTTGCCGGGCTCGCCGATGGGCGGGCCGGACCTGGTCTTGAGGTCGTCCATCCAGGCCTTGGTCTCGTCGTCGTCCATGATGTCGACGTCGATCTCGGCCGAGTGGGTGTAGGGCTCGAGGGCGGCCTTCAGCAGCGGGTCGAGATCCTCGGGGTCGTGCGGGACGGGGAGCTTCAGCTCGACCTTGACCTTCCCGGTGAGCTTCCGGGAGACGTCCTTGACCAGCCCGAGCTCGCCGAGGGTCCGACCCAGGAACACAGGCGACTCGATGGACGCGACCGCCTGGGTGAGTTCTTCCTGGTTGCTCATGAGGATGGGCCCGCGCTCCGCCGTCTGAGTGGAGCGGGGACCCGGAACTATACTTCGGACGTCCACCTACACCGGAAGGGCATGGACCTAGACACTCTCGACCGGAGGATCTCCGACCTCACGTCCGCACTGGGCGACTCCACACGACGTGCGATCTACATCGCCATCCGTGAGTCGGCCGAGCCGTTGACGACGACCCAGATCGCCCATCTGTTCGAGATCCATCCCAACGTCGCCCGCCACCACCTCGACATCCTCGTCTCCGAGGGGTTCATTCGCGTGAGCGCCCGCCGTCCCAAGGGACAGAGTGCGGGTCGTCCCGCCAAGGCCTACGAGGCGACGGAGAAGGAGGTCTCGGTCCACTTCATGCCCCGCCGGTACGAGTTCCTCACGGAGATGCTCCTCAAGCTGCTGGAGACCCTGCAGCCGGAGAACGTCGCCGAGGTGGCGGAGAAGGTGGGCCGCGAGTACGGGAAGAAGCTGGCGGCCGAGATCGGCACCCTCGGCGACCCGAACTACGAGGAGACGGTGAAGGCCGTCGCCCGTGCCATGACCGGGCTGGGCTTCCACATCAACCCCGACCCGGACAGCCAGAAGCTGATCACCTCCCACTGCCCGTTCGGTGACACCGCCGTCGACCATCCCGACGTCATCTGCTCCCTCGACCGGGGCCTGGTGGCCGGCCTGCTCGGCGCCCTCTCCTACAACGTCGTCCCCGTGGTGATCCCGCGGCGGCGCAGCGAAGAGGAGTGCGTCACCGAGGTCCCCACCACCGCTACCAGGGGCTGACCACTCCCCCGTACCGGGTCATCGTCCCGCCCGTAATTTCGGCCGTTCCTACCGCGCCCGCACCGAGGGGAGAGCCGATGGACGGCACTAGGCTCGGGATCACTGGCAACCGAAACCCGAAAGGCTGACATGTCCAACGATCCGTTCGGGGCTCGCCAGGTGATCGAGACTCCGCTCGGCACCAGGACGATGGCCCGACTCGACGTATTCGACGGCGTGGAGCGGCTTCCGTACTCGATCCGCGTCCTGCTCGAGGCCGCCCTCCGCAAGCTGGATGGATTCACCGTCAGGGAGCAGGACGTCACCCGAATCGCCGCCTACGACCCCGCCAACCCGGGCACCGAGGAGATCCCCTTCATCCCGGGCCGCGTGGTGCTGCAGGACTTCACGGGCGTCCCCACGGTCGTCGACCTGGCGGCGATGCGCGAGGCCATCGTCCGCATGACCGGTGACCCCGGCGCCGCCCAGAAGGTCAACCCGCTCATCCCCGCCGACCTGGTCATCGACCACTCGGTGCAGGTGGACGCCTACGCCCGGCCCGACGCCCTGGTCATCAACTCCCGGATGGAGTTCGAGCGGAACCGCGAGCGATACGAGTTCCTGAAGTGGGGCCAGTCCGCCTTCGCCAACTTCCGTGTCGTGCCCCCGGCCACCGGCATCGTCCACCAGGTCAACCTGGAGTACCTTGCCAAGGTCGCCTGGGACGACGGCGAGTGGCTCTACCCGGACAGCCTGGTGGGGACCGACTCGCACACCACGATGATCAACGGCCTCGGCGTGCTCGGCTGGGGCGTCGGCGGCATCGAGGCCGAGGCCGCCATGGTCGGCCAGCCGATCTACATGCTGCTGCCCGAGGTCGTCGGCTTCCGCCTCACCGGCAAGCTCCCGGAGGGCGCCACCGCCACCGACCTGGTGCTCCGGGTCACGGAGATGCTCCGGGCCCACGGCGTGGTCGGGAAGTTCGTGGAGTTCTTCGGCCCCGGCCTCGACGACATGCCCGTCGCCAACCGGGCCACGATCGCCAACATGGCCCCCGAGTACGGCGCCACGGTCGGCTTCTTCCCGGTCGACGACCAGGTCCTCAAGTACCTGCAGATGACCGGCCGCGACGACAAGCTGATCGACACGGTCGAGCAGTACTACAAGACCCAACGGCTGTGGCGTGACGACAGCCAGCCGGTCCAGTACACCGCCGAGCTCCACCTGGATCTGTCCACGGTCGAGCCGTCGGTTGCGGGCCCCCGCCGCCCGCAGGACCGCATCGCCCTGTCCGCGATGAAGGAGCAGTGGCGGGCCGACCTGACCAACATCTTCGGCAAGAACGGCGCCGCCGAGGGCTCCACCGTCATCTTCTGGGAGGACGAGGGCGGCCCGACCGAGGCCGACACGGAGATCGAGGCCAAGGACGAGGGGGGCGTCGAGGAGGGGGGGCAGCGGGTCACCCTGGCCGACGGTCACGTCGTCATCGCCGCCATCACCTCCTGCACCAACACCTCCAACCCGGACGTGATGGTTGCCTCGGGCCTGGTCGCCCGTAAGGCGCGGGAGCTCGGCCTGCAGCGGAAGCCGTGGGTGAAGAGCTCGCTGGCCCCGGGCTCCAAGGTCGTCACCGAGTACCTCGAGGAGTCCGGCCTGCTCGACGACCTGGAGGCCCTCGGCTTCGGCGTGGTCGGCTACGGATGCACCACCTGCATCGGAAACTCCGGCCCGCTGCCCCAGGAGATCAGCGACGCCATCAACGCCCACCAGCTGGTGGCGACCTCGGTCCTCTCCGGCAACCGGAACTTCGAGGGTCGCATCCACCCGGACGTCCGGGCCAACTACCTGGCCTCGCCGCCGCTGGTGGTCGCCTACGCCATCGCCGGCACCGTCGACTGGGACCCGATCAACGAGCCGATCGGCACCACGCCCGAGGGCCGCGAGGTGTACCTGAGGGACATCTGGCCGAACCAGAGCGAGATCGAGGAGTACGTCTCCCGGTTCGTCCGGCGCGACCAGTTCGTCTCCCGCTACTCCGACGTATTCACCGGGTCCGAGGAGTGGCGTGCCATCGAGACGGAGGAGTCCGACCTCTACAACTGGGACGAGAACTCCACCTACATCCAGGAGCCGCCGTTCTTCGAGAACCTGACCCCGGAAGCGAGCCCGATCCAGCCGATCTCCGGCGCCCGGGTCCTGGCCCTGCTGGGCGACTCGGTCACCACCGACCACATCAGCCCGGCCGGTTCGATCGCGGTGAGCAGCCCCGCCGGCCAGTACCTGATCTCGAAGGGCGTCCAGCCCGCGATGTTCAACTCCTACGGCTCGCGGCGCGGCAACGACCGGGTGATGACCCGGGGCACCTTCGCCAACATCCGGGTCCGCAACCAGATCGCCCCGGGCACCGAGGGCGGCTGGACCACGGACTTCCTCGACGGCGAGGTGAAGCCGATCTACGACGCGGCCATGCACTACCAGGAGGAGGGGGTGCCGCTCGTCGTGATCGCGGGCGAGGACTACGGCATGGGCTCGTCCCGTGACTGGGCGGCGAAGGGCACCTTCCTGCTCGGCGTGCGGGCCGTCATCGCCAAGTCGTTCGAGCGGA
>QGUS01000137.1 GCA_003242515.1 Actinomycetota bacterium | reverse complement strand
TCTGGCGCGGTTGGACCGCTGCCACCGGGGAACCACCCCTACCCCCACTCGCTGCGCCCGTGGAGGACGGAGCGTCAACCGGCGCGGCGTTCCACCGGGACCAGTCGGAGCTTGGGGACCAGCCCCGCGTCGGCCAGCGCCTCCACCGCTTCCGACTGCCGGTCGGTCAGGTCCACGGGCGTGGGGCCCAGGAGGAAGCTGACAACGCAGTCGTCACAGGCGCTGGTGTCCCGCAGGGCGCATTCGTCGCAGTCGATGATCATGTCTTACTCGTCTTCTCCTGCCGCCAACCTACGACCCGGGTGTGACAGAAAGGCCCGGGCCGGCAGACCGGCCCGGGCCTCCCCTTCAGAGCCTCGCCGGGCTAATAGCCGTTGGCGGCCAGCCAGTCGGCGGCGATGTCGTCGGCGTTCTCGTTGTCGATGTCGAACCGCTTGTTCATCTCGGTCAGCGCGGCCGTGGTCAGCTGGGAGCTCACCGCGTCGAGCAGTGCCTTGAGCTCGTCGCCGTAGGCGTCGAGCAGCTCCTGGGTGACCACCGGCACGACGTTGTCCGCCGCCAGCATGTTCTTGTCGTCCTCGAGCAGCACATAGCCCCGGTCGGCGATCAAGGCGCTGGTCGAGAAGATGATCCCGACGTCGATGGCGCCCTGGTCGAGGGCGTCGGCCGTCGGGATGCCCGCCTGGAGCGGCGTGAAGTTCGCCGAGAGGTCCAGCCCGTAGACCCGGAGCAGGCCCGGGATGCAGAACGGGTTGGTCTCACAGTCCGGCGGGCCGCCCAGCTTCAGGTCGGCGCCCTTCTCGGCCAGGTCGCTGAGGGACTGGATGCCCAGCGACTCCGCCGTGGCGGCGGTGATCACGAAGGCGTTGGTGTCGACGGCGCCCGACGGCGTGAGGGCGACGAGCCCCAGAGCCTCGAGGTAGTCGTTGAGGAGGCCGGTGGTGGCGGTGGCGTCGCCCGAGGCCTCACCCTTCCCCTCGTTCAGGTACTCCAGCATCGACGCCGCGTACTCCGGCGCCAGGTTGATGTCACCCGAGTCGAATGCGGCCAGCTCCAGGTCCCGGAACCCGCCGACCCGCTGCACGCGGGCGTTGTAGCCCTGTGAGGTCAGGGCGCCCTTGTAGATCTCCGCCAGGATCTCGCTCTCACCGAAGTCCTGGGCTGCGATGACGATCTCCGGGCCGTCTTTGGCGTCACCACCCGAGTCTCCACAGGCGGTCGCGAGCATCGCGAGCGCCAGGAGACCCGCCCCGATGACGCGGCTGCGGTTGGTCCGCATGGGTCTCTCCTTCCGATAGCTGACCGGCCCACCCTGGCGGGTGAACCGCGTTACCGCAACCAAATACCCAAATAGGACATCTCCCGTCACCTATCGCCTGCGCCGGCGCATCGGTCGGAGGGGGTCGACGAGCCGCTCCACGCCACCGAGGGTGAGCTCGGTGACGATGGAGAGGAGGGCCACCGCCAGGCCGCCGGCGAAGACCATGACCCGGTCCCTCTGGGCGAAGCCCACGAACACGTAGGTGCCGAGGCTGGAGCAGCCCACCCACGCGGAGAGCGTGACGGTGGCGACCACGGCGACGGCGGCGTTGCGGATCCCCGCCATCACCAGGGGCAGGGCCAGCGGGAGCTCCACTCCCGTGAGCACCTGCCGTCCGGTCATGCCCATGCCCCGGGCCGCCTCGGTGAGCGCCGGGTCGATCTCGCGGATGCCGGTGTAGGCGTTGACGAACATCGGGGGCATGGCCAGGGCGACCATGGCGATGAAGGTCGCCCAGAACCCGAGCGGCCGGCTGGTGGGCTCGAACATGAGGGTCAGGGGAAAGAAGACGCCGATGAGCCCGAAAGACGGGATGGCCCGGCCGACGTTGACCAGGGAGACGGCAAGGGCCCCTCCCCGGCGCGTGTGTCCGAGCCATACGGCCACCGGGAGGGCGACGACCGCCGCGGTGGCCACGGACACCGCGCTGAGGAAGACGTGGGACCGGAGCAGGCCCGGCAGGCCCCGGTTGCCGGTCCAATTCGCCGGATCGCCGAACCAGTCCCACACCTGGCCGAGGAAGTCGATCACGCCGCCCTCCTCCGCGCCCACGGGGTGGCCGCCCGCTCCAGGGCGACCAGCGCCCGGTCGACCACGACCGCCATCAGCACGGCGCCGACCGTCCCGACCAGGGCCTCGGTGAGGAACCGCCGGCCGATGCCACGGAGGATGAACAGGCCGTAGCCGCCCTGGCCGACGATCACGGTGAGGGTGACCAGGCCGATGGTGGTCACGGCGGCCACCCGGACCCCGGCGATGATCGCCGGCAGGGCCAGGGGCAGCTGCACCTCGCGGAAGATCCGGGCCTCGGTCATCCCCATCCCCCGCGACGCCTCGACCACGTGGTCGGGCACGGACCTGATCCCGGCGACGATGTTCCGGACGAGGATCAGGAGGGTGTAGCTGACCAGGGCCACCTGGGCGGTCCAGATGCTGGTCAGGCCGAACACCGGCACCAGGAAGGTGAAGAGGGCGATGGACGGGATCGTGTAGAGGACGCCCGTCACCCAGGTGATCGGCCCGTAGGCGGCCTTCCAGCGGAGGGCGACCAGCGAGAGAGCGAACGAGACCACCAGGCCGATCCCGACCGCGAGGACCGAGTGGAACAGGTGCTGGAGGGTGGCCTCCCAGATGTCGTCGAGGTTGGATGCGATCCAACCCCAGTCGATCATTCGGTGATCTCCTCGGCGACCCGGTCGATGTCGAGCATCCCGAGATAGCCCTGCTCCCCCACCACGACGGCGACCCGGGTGCGGGAGGTGACGACGGCGTCCAGGGCCCGGCGCAGGGAGTCCTCGGGACGGAGGATCACCAGGAACTCCCGCGGCTCCAGGTCGGCCAGCGGGGAGGTGCCGACCTCGGCCGCGGGGACCCACCCCAGCAGGCGGCCGCCGTCGAGCAGACCGAGCCAGTCGGAGCCGTGCGCGTCCATCACGGCCCTGGCCTCCTCGGGTGTGGCGGTGATCTCGACCACGGGGCCGCGGTCGAGCCCGGCGCTGGAGACCGGCATCAGCGCGAGACGGCGCAGGCCCCGCTCCTCGCCGAGGAAGCGGGACACGAAGTCGTTGGCCGGGTTGGCGAGGATCTCCTCGGGCCGGTCGTACTGCTCCAGCACTCCCCCAACGTTCAGGATCGCCACCCGGGTGCCCATGCGGACCGCCTCGTCGATGTCGTGGGTGACGAACACGACGGTCTTGCCGAGCCGCCGCCACAGGTCCTTGAACTCCTGCTGGAGGTGCTCGCGCACGATCGGGTCGACGGCGCCGAAGGGCTCGTCCATCAGCAGCACCGGAGGGTCGGCCGCCAGTGCCCGGGCCACACCGACCCGTTGCTGCTGCCCGCCCGACAGCTCCGCCGGGTAGCGCTCCAGGAGGTCGGCTCCCAGGCCGACGAGCTCCGACATCTCCGCGACGCGCCGCTCGATGCGATCCCGGTCCCACCCGAGGAGCCTCGGGACCGTGGCGATGTTCTCCTCGACCGTCCGGTGCGGGAGCAGCCCGACCTGCTGGATGACGTAGCCGATCGACCGCCGCAGCAGGTGGGGCTCCATCGACATCACGTCCCGGCCGCCCACCTCGATGCGTCCCGAGGTGGGCTCGATGATCCGGTTGATCATCTTGAGGGTCGTGGTCTTCCCGCAGCCGGAAGGCCCGACCAGGGTGACGAACTCGCCTTCGGGGATGTGCAGGCTGAGCGAGGAGACGGCGGGCCGGTCGGCCCCGGGGAAGACCTTGGTGACCTCCTCGAGCCGGATCATCCGGACCGGCCCCTCGTCCCGGCCCGCATCAGTCCACCCGGTCCAGGAACCCCAGGACCTCGGCGAGGTAGCGGTCGAGGTCGACGTCGTAGGAACCGACGTGCCCGGCGCCTTCGAACGGCACGAATCGGGCCGCGTCCGGCGCCGCCTCCGCGAGCCTGCGGCTCTGCTCGATGGGGACCCTCGCGTCGGCGGTGCCGTGGATGAGGAGGGTCGGGGTGCGCAGGGCGGCCGCGTCGTCGATGTAGTCGATCATCTTCCAGTTGACGCCCATGCGCAGGGAGGTGATGAACTTCGCCACCCAGGTGAGCGTCGGCGGGATGGGCAGCCCGACCCCGGGCAGGGTCCGGCGGGCCGCCTCGGCGTCGACGGTGTTCCCCATGTCGAAGTTGCCGGAGTCGAGAACCAGGCCCCGGATCATCGAGGACGGGTACCGGTAGATGTAGCTGAGGATGTGGGCCGCGCCCGTGGAGTAGCCGTAGAGGACGATACCGGTGGCTCCGTTGTCCAGGGCGAAGTCGACGGCTCCGGCCACGTCGTTCCACTCGGTCACGCCGTACTGGTAGTACCCGCTCGGGTCGAGCGGCTGGCCCTGGTCGTTCCGGTAGGTGATCGAGAGCTGCGGGTAACCGGCCGCCTGGAGCGGGCCGAACAGCGGCTCCGCCTCGGCGGGGGTGGCGCCCTTGCCGTGGACGTGGATCACCCACACGTCGCCGTCGGCCGGGATGTACCAGGCGTCGAACTCGCCCAGCGGCGACTGGTAGGTCACCTCCATGAGCCCCAGTTCGGCGGCGCCGTCGACCATCTCGATCGGGTCACCGTCGGGCGCGAAGGCGTCGGCGATCAGGACGTCGGAGAAGTACCAACCGGCGCCGACATGGAAGAAGAACAGCAATGCGACGAGGGTCCAGATGAGACCCTTGAGGAACGACCGGAACTTCATGCTGACCCCCGATTCTGGTCGGTCTCAGCCGACGGGAAGCGACAAGCCGCCGACGAGATTCTCCTCGCGGTCGGTGACCGGGATCGGATCGCTGCCGAAGTCGGGCTCCATCTCCCAGGCGTCCTCGATCGTGTCGTCGACCCGGACCGAGACGGCCTCCTCCATCAGCGACCCGACCGGCGTCGAGCCCGCCCCGACGAGCTTCTCCCTCCGGACCACCCCCACCAGACGGCCCTCCTCGGCGACGGCGAGGATGCGCTCCTCGTGGAAGCGCAGCGTGTCCTCCGCCTCGCGCAGCGGGGCCACGTAGACGGGCTCGCCCATGCAGCGGAACACCCGTTCCGGGGCGCTGCGGACCACCACCACCCCCGTCAGAGCGGTACG
>QGUS01000136.1 GCA_003242515.1 Actinomycetota bacterium | reverse complement strand
CGACCACGGCACCGGCCCCGCCCAGGGCATGACCCTCGTCGACTGGTGGGGCGTCACCGGCCGCGAGCCAAACTGCCTCGTCATGAACTACATCGACGCCGACCGGTTCTTCGACCTCCTGGTCGAGCGGATCGGCCGGCTCTGACCCAACAGGAGGCCCCATGCGTCCCGAGGACATCGCCAGCCTGCGTGTCCCATCCGAGCCCCGGCTGACCCCCGACGGCAGCCGCGTCTTCTTCGGCGTCTCCCGCCCCGACATCGACAACGACCGGTACGAGCGCGCGGTCTGGGTGCACGACGCCGGCGGGGCGCGGCAGTTCACCTCCGGGCCGTCCGACTTCATGCCCCGGGTCTCCCCCGACGGGCGACGACTCGCGTTCCTCCGCATCCCGGAGGGTGCCAGGTACCCGCAGGTCGCGGTCATGCCCGTCGACGGCGGCGAGGCGAAGGTGGTCACCGACATGGAGTACGGCGTCGAGGCGCTGGAGTGGTCGCCCGACGGGTCGCGCCTCGCCGTGGTCGGCGTCACCCCGACCGACGATTGGGCGGGGCTCGACGACGAGGAACGGGCGCGGCGTCCGCGCCGCATCACCACGATCCCCTTCCGGGGAGACAACGTCGGGTGGACCCACGACCGCCGCCGCCACATCTGGGTGATCGACCCCGACGCCGGCGAGGCGACCTGTGTCACCGAGGGCGACTGGGACGAGCAGGCCCCGGCCTGGTCGCCCGACGGGACGAAGATCGCTCTCCTCTCCCACCGCGACCCCCGCCGCGGCCTGGTGCCCGGGACCGAGGGCTGGGAGGTCGACCTGGCCACGGGCGAGGTCACCAGGGTCCTCGACCGCGGCTGGTGGGCGCTCCTCTCGTACCGCCCCGATGGGGCCCTCCACGCCCTGGGCAGCCCCGGCACCACCTACCCGACGGTCCACACCCTGTGGCGGCGCGAGGCCGACGGCTCCCTCACCGGGCTCACCTCCCATCTCGACCGCAGCTCCGTCTCCCTCGCCGGCGGCAACCCGTTCGTGCGCTGGGACGGCGACGCCGCGGTCATCGCCCTGGAGACCCAGGGCCGGGTCGGCCTGATCCGCGTCGAGCCCGATGGCACCGTCGAAGAGCTGGTCTCCTCCCCGGTCGTCGTCTCCGGCGCCGACGTGGCCGCGGGCCGGTTCGTGGCGACCATCGTGACCCCCGACCACCCCGGCGAGCTCTACGAGGTCGATCGCGGCGAGGGGGGCACCCGCATCACCACCCTCAACGACGGCGAGGCCCTCGGCATCCTCTGGCCCGAGCACTTCACCATCGGCGAGGGCGACGAGGAGATCGACGTCTGGGTGGTCCTCCCCGAGGGCGAGGAGAAGGTGCCGCTCCTGCTCAACATCCACGGCGGCCCCGCCTCGCAGTACTCCCACGCCTTCTTCGACGAGTTCCAGGTGTACGCCTCGGCCGGGTACGGCGTCGTCTACTCCAATCCGAGAGGCTCGTCGGGCCGCGGCCTCGACTTCGTCCGCTCCGTGGTCGGCGAGGGCTGGGGGAAGGTGGACCTCGAGGACGTCCGCCGGGTGGTCGACGCCGCCCTGGAGCGCTACCCGCGACTCGACCCCGACCGCATGGGTGTCATGGGCGGCTCGTACGGCGGCTTCCTCACGGCGTGGCTGATCGGGCAGGAGGACCGGTGGAAGTCGGCGGTCGTGGAGCGGGCCCTCATCTCGTGGACCTCGTTCTCCGGGACCTCCGACATCGCCGGCACCTTCGCCGACTCCTACATCGGCGCCTCGTATCCGGACGCCTGGGACACCTGGTGGAGGCTGAGCCCACTGTCGCTGGCGCACAACGTGAAGACCCCGACGCTGGTGCTCCACGCGGAGAACGACTTCCGGTGCCCCATCGAGCAGGCCGAGCAGTACTTCACCGCCCTGCTCCGCAACGGGACCACCGCCGAGTTCATCCGTTTCCCCGGCGAGGGCCACGAGATGAGCCGGAGCGGCAAGCCCCGCCACCGGGTGGAGCGCTTCGAGGCGATCCTGGACTGGCACGGCCGGCATCTTCGGTAGGCGCCGCACCGGGTGACTGCCACCCGGCAGGCGCGGAGACGACACTCGAGCGCTCGCCCGCGCCCGTCCGCTCCCCGCTACCTCGTTTGTCGCTCCTGGCTGCACCTTCCTGACGCCAGGTACCCAGTGCCGGATACCAATAAATCTGAGTCCAATACACTCAAGGCCGGAATATCCTGACCGCGGAAGCGTTCTGAAAGTAACGATGAGCACCGAGACCACGAACACCGGCCACCTGACCCTCCCCGTCCTGCCACTGCACAACGGGGTGGTCTTCCCCCACATGGTGGTGACCATCAACGTCGAGACCGCCGAGGGCAAGACGGCCGTCGAGGCCGCCGAGCGGAGCGGCGGCCGCATCCTCCTCGTGCCCCGCATCAACGGCCGATATGCGACCGTCGGCACCATCGGCGACATCCAGCAGGTCGACGAGGACGGGAACATCGTCGTCGCCGGCCTCACCCGCGCCCGGGTCGGCGCCGGGTCGGTCGACGAGTCCGGGGCCCTCTGGGTCGCCGTCGACGAGTACCCGGAGGTCGACATCATCGACGAGGAGCTGGAGAAGATGGTCGCCGAGTACAAGGCGACCGTCAGCGCCGTCCTCGAGAACCGGGGTCTCGCCGGGGTGGCCGAGCGCCTCCTCGACATGGAGAGCCCGTCGCGGCTCGCCGACCTCGCCGTCTACTCCCCCGACCTCTCCATGGAGCAGAAGGTCCAGCTGCTGGAGGCCCTCGACATCCGGCAGCGCTTCGGTCTGCTCAATCAGTGGATGACCGAGGTCCTCGCCGACATGGAGCTCCGCCGGCGCGTCCGCGAGGAGGCCACGGAGAGGATCGAGAAGAGCCAGCGCGAATACATCCTCCGCCAGCAGCTCGACGCCATCCGCAAGGAGCTCGGCGAGGAGGAGGACGTCGCCGGCACCTACCGGAAGAAGCTGGAGGAGACCCCCTTCCCCGAGGCCGCGGCCGAGGCGGTGAAGCGGGAGATCGACCGCCTGGAGCGGACCAGCGAGCAGTCGCCCGAGCACTCGTGGATCCGCACCTGGCTCGACACGATGTTCGACGTCCCGTGGGGCGAGCTCTCGGACGACCGGATCGACCTCGACGAGGCGTGGGCCGTCCTCGAGGCCGACCACACCGGCCTCACGGACGTCAAGGAGCGCATCATCGAGCACCTGGCGGTGCGAAAGCTCCGGGCGGAGCGTGGCATCGACGCCGACACGGACCGGCGAGCCGGGTCGATCCTCCTGCTGGTCGGGCCACCCGGCGTGGGCAAGACCTCGCTCGGCGAGTCGGTCGCCCGTGCGCTCGGCCGCGAGTTCGTCCGGGTCGCCCTGGGCGGCATCCGTGACGAGGCCGAGATCCGTGGCCATCGCCGCACCTATGTGGGCGCCCGCCCCGGCCGCATCGTCCGTGCGCTGATCGAGGCGGGGACCATGAACCCGGTGTTCCTCCTCGACGAGATGGACAAGGTCGGCTCCGACTGGAGGGGCGACCCCTCCTCGGCGCTGCTCGAGGTCCTCGACCCGGCCCAGAACCACACCTTCAGGGACCACTACCTGGAGGTGGACCTCGACCTGTCCAACGTGATGTTCATCGCCACCGCCAACATGCTGGAGACGATCCCGGCGCCCCTCCTCGACCGGACCGAGGTGATCCGCATCGACGGGTACACCGACGACGAGAAGGTCGCCATCGCGCGGGACCACCTGCTCCCCCGCCAGGTCCGTGCCGCGGGCCTGCAGCCGGAGGAGCTGAAGGTCACCGACGAGGCACTTTCGGCCATCGTCGAGCGCTACACGAACGAGGCCGGCGTCCGGAACCTGGAGCGCGAGCTGGGCAAGCTCGCCCGCAAGGTCTCCACCCGGATCGCCCGGGGTGAGGGCGGCGGTGTCGTCGAGGTCGGCCCCGACGACCTGACCGAGTATCTCGGCAAGCCGAAGGTCTGGAAGGACCAGGCGTCCGACCGCACCAACGTGCCCGGTGTCGCCACCGGCCTCGCGGTCACCGGCGCCGGCGGCGACATCCTCTTCATCGAGGCCACCCGGATGGAGGGCGAGCCCGGCCTCACCCTGACCGGGCAGCTGGGCGACGTCATGAAGGAGTCGGCCCAGATCGCCCTGAGCTATGTCAAGGCCCACGCCGGCGAGCTCGGCATCGACCCGAAGGAGCTCGAGGGCCGCATCCACCTGCACGTCCCCGCCGGCGCCATCCCCAAGGACGGGCCGTCGGCCGGCATCGCCATGCTCACTGCGCTGGTCTCGCTGCTCACCGGGAAGAAGGTGAAGGGCACGGTCGGCATGACCGGCGAGATCACCCTCCAGGGCAAGGTCCTGCCGATCGGCGGCGTGAAGCAGAAGGTGCTGGCCGCCCACCGGGCCGGGCTCACCGAGGTGATACTGCCGAAGCGGAACGAGATCGACCTGGACGACATCCCGGAGAAGGTCCGGGAGGAGATCGAGTTCCACATCGTGGAGACGGCCGACCAGGTGCTGGCCGCGGCGTTCTAGTAGGCGGCGCGGCGGAGTAGCCGCCGCCGGAACAGGGCGGCCATGGCAAGCCCGAACAGGAAGCCGCCGACGTGCGCTTCCCAGGCGACCTCCGAACCGACCAGTCCGAACTGGCCAAGGAACCAGATCGCCAGGAAGAGGATCGCCGGGAGCGGGACCAGGAACCACCCGGCCAGGGCGAGCACACGGTGCGTCGGGAACAGGACCGCGTACGCCCCGAGCGTCGCGGCGATGGCTCCCGACGCACCGACCAGAGGGACGGTCGAGGTCGGGTTCATCCAGACGAAGGCCAGCGTGGCGACGATCCCGCCGACCACGTACAGGAGGATGAAGCCGAGGTGGCCGAACGCCTCCTCCACGTTGTTGCCGAAGATCCAGAGCGACCACATGTTGAAGATCAGGTGGGCCGTGCTCCCGTGGAGGAACATCGAGACCAGGACCGACATCCACGGGTCCTTGTCGGGGAAGATCGGCTCGCCGGTCGGCTCGGCGTGACAGACGTCGTCGCGCAGCTCCACCGGGGTCAGCGGCTCCCCCGTCGTGATCTCGCACCCCACGGCCGCCCACTCGTACAGGAACCGGACCTCCTCCTGTGGGTCCTGGCG
>QGUS01000135.1 GCA_003242515.1 Actinomycetota bacterium | reverse complement strand
TGTGCGTAGTCTGTTGGTCATAACATTACTGTCTTCTTGTTTTTTTCTTTTTTTATGATCCCCGCACCCCCGAGCATTGCACAAGGTGGTTGTTCGGCAGCGTCAGTGGTGTTCGACGGCTGCGGCGAGGGTCGCCCGCCAGGACCCGTCGGTCTCTCCCGGCGTCCCGTAGATGAGGTCGACGGAGACGCTGGTGAAGCCCGCGTCCCGGGCGTCCCGGACGGCTCGCAGGGCCCGCTCCGGGGTGTGCGCCCGGCCGAGGCCCACGAGCACCCGCCCATCCAGGCTCTGGACGCCGAAGGAGATGCGGTTGAAGCCGACGCCGAGGAGCCGGGCGGCCAGGTCACGGTCCACGTCCTCGGGGTTGACCTCGATGCTGACCTCCACCCCCTCGGCCAGGCCGTGCCGGGCGTCGAGGGCCTCCAGGACCCGGCCCAGCAGCTCCGGGGCCACCCGGCTGGGTGTGCCGCCCCCGAGATACACCGACTCGAGGGGACGCCACCGTTCGGACATGCCGATCTCGGCCACCACCGCTTCGACGTAGCGTTCCGCCAGTTCGTCACGGCCCGCCACCACGGCGAACTCGCAGTAGGGGCAGACCCGGGCGCAGAAGGGGATGTGGACGTAGGCGGCCGGCGCCGTCGCCAGGGCGTCGGCGGCCTCGGGGGTCATCAGTCCTCGTCGTCGACCCGCAGGGCGGCGACGAACGCCTCCTGGGGCACCTCGACCGACCCGACCATCTTCATCCGCTTCTTCCCCTCCTTCTGGCGCTGGAGGAGCTTCTTCTTGCGGGAGATGTCGCCGCCGTAGCACTTGGCGGTCACGTCCTTACGGCGGGCCTTGACGGTCTCGCGGCTGATGATGCGTCCGCCGATGGCCGCCTGGAGGGGCACGTCGAAGAGCTGGCGCGGGATGAGGTTGCGGAGACGGCTGGTCATCTTGCTGCCGTACTCGTACGCCTTGTCCCGGTGGACGATGGCGGAGAAGGCGTCGACCGGCATCCCGTTCAGCAGGATGTCGACCTTGACCAGGTCAGACGGCTTGTAGCCGATGGGCTCGTAGTCGAGCGAGGCGTAGCCCTTGGTCTTCGACTTCAGGAGGTCGAAGAAGTCGAAGACGATCTCGGCGAGCGGGATCTCGAAGTCCATCTCCACGCGGTCGGGACCCAGGTAGTTCATGTTCCCGACGATGGCGCGGCGGCTGGTGACCAGCTCCATGATCGGGCCGACGAACTCCGACGGCGCCAGGATCATCACCTTCACGTACGGCTCGGCTATCTCCCGCCGGTGGGTCGGCTCGGGAAGGTCCTGGGGGGACTTGATGGTGATCTCCGACCCGTCGTTGAGCGTGACCTTGTAGGCCACCGACGGGGCGGTCGCGACCAGGTCGAGGTCGTACTCCCGCTCCAGGCGCTCCCGGACGATCTCCATGTGGAGGAGCCCGAGGAAGCCGACGCGGAAGCCGAAGCCGAGGGCCTTGGACGTCTCCGGCTCCCAGCTCAGGGAGGCGTCGTTGAGACGGAGCTTCTCCAGGGCCTCGCGCAGCTTCTCGTAGTCGTCGCCGTCGGTCGGAAACAGACCCGAGAACACCATGGGCTTCGGCTCCTTGTACCCCGGGAGGGGCTCGGTGGCCGGGCTCCGGGCCAGGGTGATGGTGTCGCCGACCTTGATGCGGTCGATCTCCTTGACGCCGGTGATCAGATAGGCCACCTCTCCGGGGCCGATCTCGGCCACGGGGACCGCCTTCGGGGTCAGGTAGCCGATCTCGTTGGCGTCGTGGGTCTCACCGGTGGCCATGAACCTGATGGAGTCGCCGCTGGTAAGCCGGCCGTCGACCACCCGGACGTAGCAGACCACGCCCCGGAAGGCGTCGAAGTAGGAGTCGAAGACGAGTGCCCGAAGCGGGGCGTCGGGGTCCCCAGCCGGCGCCGGGACCTGGGCGACGATCGCCTCCAGCAGCTCGTCGACGCCCTGGCCCGTCTTGGCCGAGACCCGGATGACGTCATCGGGCTTGCCGCCGAGGATGTTGACCATCTCCTCCGACACCCGCTCGGGGTCGGCGGCGGGCAGGTCGATCTTGTTGATGGCCGGGATCACCTCGAGCCCGGCGTCGACCGCGAGGTAGGCGTTGGCGAGCGTCTGGGCCTGGACGCCCTGGGCGGCGTCGACGAGGAGCAGCGCCCCCTCGCAGGCGGCCAGGGAGCGGGACACCTCGTAGGAGAAGTCGACGTGGCCGGGGGTGTCGATCAGGTTGAGGACGTATTCCTGGCCGTCGGAGGCCTGGTAGCTCAGGCGGACCGTCTGAGCCTTGATGGTGATGCCGCGCTCGCGCTCCAGGTCCATCGAGTCGAGGACCTGGTCCCGCATCTCCCGGGGGTCGATGGCGCCGGTCCGCTCGAGGAGACGGTCGGCCAGGGTCGACTTCCCGTGGTCGATGTGGGCGATGATGGAGAAGTTCCTAATGCGCGCTTGATTGGTCATCCGGGCTCAGGGATCCGCGGTCCGGGGAGCACTCGGCACCCGGTCCCCGGTACCCGGGATCGTCCCGGTACCCGGCACCCGGTGCTCGGTACCGAACTGGCATTGTATGTATCCCCCCGATCACTGCTACCTTTCCGGGGTCACATGGCGAACATCAAGTCCCAGAAGAAGCGCATTCGCCAGAACGAGAAGCGTCGTCTGCGCAACAAGTCGATCAAGAGCGACCTCAAGACGGCCGTGAAGAAGGTCCGTCTCGCCGAGGGCGAGGAGGCCGCGGAGATGTTCCGTGCCGCTCAGAAGAAGATCGACAAGGCGGTCACCAAGGGCGTCCTGCACCCCCGCACCGCCGCCCGCAAGAAGTCGCGTCTGGCCAAGCAGCTTCAGTCGAACTGAAGACGCTCGGTACCTCCTGTCACGGACTCCGCACCCCGGCCGGTTTCGGCGCGCCCGCAAGCGCGGATCGAGGCACGGGGCATGGAGCAGGCAGGTGATCGGCCGGACCGGTCACCTGTACCAGTGGCACATCGCCACGGTGAGGCGCTCGAGGGTGACCCGGTGGGTCTCCTCCGGCTCGGTCTTGATCGCCCGGTCGGCCCGCAACAGGGCCTCCTGGGCCCGGCGCAACGAGCTCTCCCGGATCCGGTTGCGCCGCTGCCACAGCATCGAGAGCTGACGCTCCGACCCTCCCCCGACCCACTCGCGGAAGGTGGCCTCGTCCGGGGCGGCGCTGGCGAGGGCCCGTCGCTTCAGGTCGGTCTCCAGGGTCGCCAGGTAGACGAGAGGATGGCCGTGGACCAGGAAGTCCGAGAGGCGTCGCAGGGCCTCCCCGACATCCCCCCGGGCGATGGCGTCGGTGATGTGCCAGGCCGGCTCGTCGGGACGGTTGCGGAACCGCTCCCGCACCATCTTCTCGGTGATGTCCGGCCCGACCTCGACGAGCTGGTCGAGGGCCCGGGCGATGCTGGCGGTGTCCGTGCCGTACCGGGCGATGAGGGCGTCCACGGCCCCGTCGTCGAGCTTCAGGCCCCGCTTCTTCGCCTCCGGGCCGATCCACTTGGGGATGTCTCGCTCCCACATCTTGCCGACTGTCACCGTGGTGCCCCGCACCTTGACGACGGGTCCCAGGGCCGACGGGAGCTTCCCGGAGACGAGCATCACGACCTCGTTGCTCGAGAGGTCGGCCGAGTCCAGCAGCGTGGCGATGACCGACGACTCGTCGACCTGGAGGTTCTGGGCGTCGACGAGCAGCAGGCCCTGCCGTTCCCCGAACAGCGACCCCGACTGGAGGAACGGGACCACGGGCTCCAGCTCGGCACGCATGGCGCCGTCGCCGTCCTCCCCGGCGCCACGGCCGGGAACGTCGATGCGGACGACCTGGGAACGCTCGACGTCGGAGTCGGAGAAGTGCTTGTAGGCGATCTCGAGCATTCGGTCGCGCTCGCCCGGCCCGCCGTCTGAGGGTCCGGAGACGATCACCAGCGCCATGTCCTCACCGTAGCCGGGCCGACCGACCGAAGAGCTCGGCGAGGTCGCACGCCACCTCGACGTCGTGCACCCGGATGATGTCGGCTTCGTGCTCCAGGGCCAGCGCGATGTAGGCGCAGACCCGGTGCAGCTCCTTCTTGCGCGGGATGGGGATGAGCACGGGCCGGCCCAGCCCCTTGAGGTGCACGGAGTCCATGATCACCTGCAGCTGCATGCGGGTGTAGGCCTGGTAGTCGCCCCGGTAGTTGAGGGCGATCCCGGGGTCGAGAATCACCTGGTCGATGCCCTCGCCCGACAGCTCGTCGAGCAGCCGGCGGAAGCCCTCGGCGGTGCGGGCCGCCTTGTCCTCCCGGATCTCGACCGCGCCGACCGCGTGGGGGTTGGGCCCCTCCACGTGGACGGCGACGGCCGGGACGCCGCGCGATGCCACGACCCTGCGCATCTCCGGGTCGGAGAGACCGCCGGTGTCGTTGACGATGTGAGCGCCGGCGTCGATGGCTGCGGCCGCCACCTCCGGCTTCCAGGTGTCGATGGAGACGATGTGACCCTCGGCGACCAGGGCCTCGATCGCGGGGATGGCCCGGGCGATCTCCTCGCCGGCGGCGATCGTCGGGTTCTCGTAGTGGGAGGACTGACCGCCGACGTCGATGATGGTGGCGCCCCACTCGCGGTACCGATCCGCCATGGCCACGGCCTCGGCGACGCTGCGGGCGACCGTGTGCTGGTTCCGGGAGTCGGGCGACATGTTGATGACCCCCATGACATGGGTCACGCCGCCGATGGGCAGCTCTCTGTCAGCGAGCCGGAGGGTCATGGGGACGAGAGTAGGTCGACCACGACGTCACCGTCGCGGTCGGTGCGCATGACCTCGGCGCCCGCGCCCTCGAGCGTCTCGATCACCCAGGGGACGGGATGTCCGAAGCCGTTGGGCCCGACCGGTATCACCGCAAGCCGTGCCCCCGTCGAGGCCAGCCACCCGGGATCGGAGGTGCCGCCGCCGTGATGCGGCACCTTGAGGACGTCGGCGGCGACGCCGGCCAGCTCGGCCTGGGCGACGGCCTCGACGTCCCCGGTGAGCAGCATCGACCCGGCCGGGCCCCGGACGAGGAGGACGATCGACTGGTCGTTCGGGGACTTGTAGCGGCGGCGGGGGCCGAGGACCTCGAGGGCGAGGGCCCCCAGCCGGTAAACCTCCCCGAAAGCCGGCCCCCGAACCGGCACCCGGGCCCGGGACGGGGGGGCGGGGAGGGCT
>QGUS01000134.1 GCA_003242515.1 Actinomycetota bacterium | reverse complement strand
CCTGGGGCCTGCTCGGCCCGGGCAAGGGCCTGGAGCGTGCGCTGGAGGCCATCAGCCTCCTCACGGACATCGACCCGCCGGTCACGTACCGGATCGTCGGCCGGACCCACCCCAACGTGGTGCGGAGGGAGGGCCTCGCCTACCGGCGTCGCCTCGAGGAATTGGTCGGCGAGCTGGGCCTGGAGGAGCGGGTCGAGTTCGTCGACCGCTATGTCTCCGACGAGGAGCTCCCCGACCTGATCCGCTCCGCCGACGTCGTCGTGGTCCCGTACGACAACAAGGAGCAGGTCTCGTCCGGGGTGCTCACCGAGGCCATCGGCATCGGGCGTCCCGTCGTCGCCACCCGGTTCCCCTACGCCATGGAGATGCTCTCCGGTGGCGCCGGCGTCGTGGTCGACCACGACCCGCGGTCGCTGGCCGAAGGCATCCGCCGGCTGGTCACCGACGCCGGGGCCTACCGGGACGCCTGCGACGCGGCGGCCGCGATATCCGCTCGCATCTCGTGGGCTGCCGTGGGGCGGCGGTACGCGGCGCTGGTCCGTGAGCTGGCGCGGGCGCGGGTCACGGCCTGAGAAAGGCCGGACAATCCCTCCTCCCGAAGGGAACGCGGGTGAGAATCGGAGGGTGAGGGTGACTCACCGCATCGAGCCCGACCCCAGCCGGCTCGTCGCCCGGCCGTTCATTCCCGGCAACAGCGGACCCAACGAGACCGACCGCCGCCTCGACCATCTGGTCGACCGGGTCCTCGCCATGCCGCCGGAGCTCCGCCGGCAGACGCTCGAGCGGCTCCGGCAGCGTCACGGCACCCGGTACGCGGACCTTGAGGAGGCATGGGCCCGTCACCTGGAGATCGCCCGGCAGGTCACCGACCGCGTCCCCGCAGACCTCGACGAGGAGGAGGCGGCCCTGCTCGGCGCGTACCTCACCCTCGGCTACGCCTACGAGGGCGCGGCCCTGACCAACCCCTCCATCGTGCCCTTCGGACCCGAGGCGGACGGTCGGCAGCCGTTCGTGATGAGCGCCCGGGCCATCGGGGAGGGGCACATCTCCTCCATCACGTTCATCACCGGGGCGGTGGACGGCGACGGCCGCGTCGAGCTCGACCCGCGCAGTCCGTTCGTGAGCAACGGCGTGCGCACGGCGTTGGTCGCCTCGCGGGAGCGCCTCCGGAGGAAGCTCGCCGAGCTCGGCTACCTCGACGAGCCGGCGGAGCGGATCGTCTCCGCACTCCCCGACGACTACTCGCCCGAGGACATCGACGTCGCCTACCGGGTGCTCCATGAGGCCGACACCGACCCGGTCGGGCTGGAGATCGCCTACCACCGGGTCCACTGGGTGGCCTCGTCCAACTACGAGGTGGAGTTCGACCCCGGCCGGCCGGTGTCCGAGCACCTGCTCTCGCCTTCGGCGCCCATGGAGAGCCAGGGCATGGAGGACGCCCGCTTCGTCCGCTTCGTCGACGACGACGGCACCGTCACCTACTACGGCACGTACACGGCCTTCGACGGCTCTCGCATCCTCCCCCAGCTGATCGAGACCAACGACTTCCACCGGTTCCGGATCAGCACCATGACCGGCCCGGCGGCCCACCACAAGGGGATCGCCATCTTCCCGCGGCGGATCGACGGCGACCTGGTGGCGATCTCACGCCACGACCACGTCAACTGCTACGTGATGCGCTCCGACGACGCCCGGTCGTGGAGCAACGCCGAGCTGGCGTTCGGCCCGGAGCAGGAGTGGGAGCTCTTCAACGTCGGCAACTGCGGCTCCCCCATCGAGACACCGGAGGGCTGGCTCGTGATCACCCACGGCGTCGGGCCGATGCGCCGCTATGCGCTCGGTGCGGTGCTCCTCGACCTGGACGAGCCGGCCAAGGTGATCGGCCGACTCCGCGAGCCTCTGATCGAGTCCGCCCCGGACGAGGAGTTCGGCTACGTGCCCGACGTCGTCTACTCGTGCGGCAGCATGCTCCACGGGGATCACCTGGTGATCCCCTACGGCTACGCCGACCGTGGGATCAGGGTCGCCGTGACCCGGCTCGACGACGTCCTGGCGGCGATGGCCTAGGCCATCGCCCGGGCCTCCACGAGGCGCCACAACGCCCCGAGGGCGGCCAGGGTGGACTCGGCGCCACGGTTGAGGTTCACGCCTTCCGGCCCCAGCCCGTCGAAGCCGGCGCCCGTCCCGGCGTCGTAGACCGCGACGCCAGTGTCGTTGCTCCCCAGGAACCACTCGGCCGCCATCACCATCGCATGGGCCCAGCGGGAGGAGCCGTCCACCTCCCAAGCGGCATGGCAGGCGTCGGCCATCGCCCACGCCTCGATCGGCTGCTGGTCGAACCCGGGCCTGGGGTCGCCCGGCCCGCGCCCGGCCACCGGGGTGAAGCTGAAGTGGCCGTCACCCATCTCCTCCTCGACCAGCCACTCGAGGAGCCGCAGACCGTCGGACACGGCGCGGTCGTCGCCTGCCAGGGCGCCCACCCGGATCAGGGCCTCGGGAATGCGGGCGTTGTCGTAGGTGAGCCTCGGGGCGGGCCACGCCCAGCGGCCCCGCGTCGGCCTGGGGAGCCTGCCGAGGATGCGACGGTCCCAGTCCACCTCCCCGGCCCTCGAGGCGGCGGCGACGCCGAGGATCATGTAGGCGTTGGCCCTGGGGTGGCCGCTGTCGAGCCTCAGGCCCGCCTCGAAGACGCGCTCCGCCTCCGGCGACCCGCGGCCTGACCCGATCCACTCGCCGAGGCCCCACAGGCCCCTGGCCTGCGCGTCGTCGGAGTACTCGGACAGCCAGCGCCCGTCGCTGCGGCGGCGGAGGAGAAGCCGGCGGCCGTCGAAGGACCCGAGGACGTGGCGGAGGTACGGCGCGGGATCGACCCCGGTGGGCTCGGCACGCGCCAGCACGACGAGGGCGCGGCCGTTGTCGTCGGTGGTGTAGCCGCACGCGGTCCGGGGCACGTCGTACAGGGCGTGCTCGTAGAGGCCAAGCGGACCCGTGAGCCTCTTCAGGTGATCCCAGCGAAGCGTCACGTCGATGGGCATGTCCCGCTCCGTCTCGATCTGCCTGGATCACTCATCGTACGGGCGATGCCCGTTCATCGCGGACGCCAAACCCCCGGCCGAAGATGATGCCGTTCGGCCCGGATTGGCCCTGTCGGGTCGGGCGCCCGTCGGGCATCTTCGAAGTGTGACCACGACCCTCGAACGAGAGCGGGGATTGCGACTCTTTGCACCCTTCTCCGTTCCTGCCATGACACTGGGACTCTCGTTCGGGGTCGTGGCCGCGCGTTCGGGCTTCGACGTGCTGACCGCCACGGTCATGTCGCTCACCACCTATGCCGGCAGCGCCCAGTTCGCCGCCGTGACGCTGCTCGGCGCCGGGACGGGAGTGCCGATCGCCCTGGCCGCAGCGACGCTCCTCAACCTCCGCTACCTCGCCATGGGCATCGCCGTGGCCCCGTGGTTCGAGGGGCCCTGGTGGCGCCGGCTGGCCGAGTCCCAGATGATCGTGGACGCTTCCTGGGCGGTGGGGCACCGGCCGGGCGGGGGCTTCGACCGGGGGGTCATGCACTGGATCGCCGTGCCGTTCCTGGTGCTCTGGGTGGGCGGGACGGCCGTGGGCGCCCACTTCGCATCGGCCATCGGGTCGCTCGACCGGTTCGGGCTCGACGCCATCGTCCCCGCCATGTTCCTCGGGCTGCTCTGGCCGCGCCTCTCCGAGCCGGCCGACCGGCGGGTGGCGATCGTCGCCGCGGCGATCGCCCTGGCGACGACGCCGCTCACCCCTCCGGGCATGCCCGTCCTGCTCGCCCTCGCCGCGGTCGTGGCCGGGAGGCCCCGATGAGCCAGGAGTGGCTGCTCGTCCTCCTCCTCTGGGGGATGACCGCGGCGGTGAAGTCGTTCGGGCCCGTCGTGTTCGGCGGCCGGCAACTGCCTCCCGGGCTGCAGAGGATCAACAACCTCGTCCCCTCCGCCGTCCTGGCCGCCCTCGTGGCGCTCCAGACCGCCACCACGGGTCCGGAGGTGGTCGCCGACGCCCGGATAGCGGGCATGGCGGCGGCCATCGGTTTGTTGGCGTGGAAGAAGCCGCTCTGGACGGTCATGGCCGGAGCGGTGGTGGTGACCGCCGCGCTGCGCTGGATCGGGGTGTAGACAGGAGACGGGATGAGCCGGATGCAAGTGGACCCGTGGCGGCTGGTGGGGATGCTGGGCGACTGGTCGTCCGGCGACGGCCCACTCTACCGCCAGCTCGCCGACGCCATCGCCCGCTGCATCGACCACGGCGACCTCCGGCCAGGGTCGAGACTCCCGGCCGAGCGGACCATGGCCTCCCTGCTCACCGTGTCCCGGACCACGCTGGTCGCCGCCCTGGACCTCCTGAAGGCGAGGGGCTATCTCGACTCGAGCCCGGGCAGCGGCACCTGGGTCCGCGCCGTCCGCGGCTTCAATCCCGCCGGCGGGATCGTCACCCCGTCGGACACCGTCGGCCGCAACCCGCTGTTCGCACGACTCGGCGCCGACGACTCCACCATCGACTTCACCGCGTCGGTCCTCTCCCCCTCGCCGCTGGTCCTCGACGCCATGCGGAGCGCCCGGCGGGAGATGGACGAGGTGCTGCAGGGCTCCGGGTTCCACCCCGCCGGCCTGCCGGCCCTCCGCGAGCGGGTGGCGAGGTGGTTCACCTCCCGTGGCGTCCCCACGACCATCGACGAGGTGCTGATCACCTCGGGCGGGCAGCAGGCGATCATGCTGATCGCCGCCGCCTACGTCCAGCCCGGCGACCCGGTGGTCGTGGAGAGCCCCACCTATCCGGGCGCGCTGGACGCGTTCCGGCTGGTCGGAGCGGCGATCCGGACCGTCCCGGTCGCCCCCGGAGGCGCCCTCGCCCAGGACGTGATCCAGGCGGTGGAGGCCCGCCAGCCGATCCTCACCTACCTCATCCCCACCTTCCACAACCCCACGGGCACGGTCATGGACCCCTTCGAGCGAAGACGCCTCGCCCGGCGGCTGGGGTACCACTCGACGCTGCTGATCGAGGACGAGTCGCTGGTCGAGTTGCCGCTGGCGGGAACGGAGGTGCCGCGACCTCTGGCGTCCCACCTCGAAGGGGTCCTGTCCGTGGGCTCGGCGAGCAAGCCGTACTGGGGAGGGCTGCGGGTCGGGTGGATCCGGGGACCGGCCGACGTGATCCGGAGGCTCACCCACTACAAGACGGTCTTCGACCT
>QGUS01000133.1 GCA_003242515.1 Actinomycetota bacterium | reverse complement strand
ACGGCGGCATCGCCGACCTGGTGTTCATCGCCGCCCGCACCGACTCCGAAGCGAAGCCGTCCCGCTCCATGTCGATCTTCGCCGTGGAGAAGGGGACCGAGGGCTTCGAGGCTGCCCGGGCACTGGAGAAGATGGGGTGGCACGCCTCCAACACCGCCGAGCTGGTGCTCGACGACGTGTGGGTGCCCGACGCCAACCTCATCGGTGAGGTGAACCGGGGCTTCTACTACGTGATGGCCAACTTCCAGAACGAGCGGTTGAGCCTCATGGGCGCCGCGGTGGGGGAGTGCCAGGAGGCCATCGACATGACCGTCCGCTACGTGAAGGAGCGCCGCGCCTTCGGCGCCCCGCTCTGGGAGAAGCAGGCGATCCGTCAGCGTCTCGCCATGCGGCAGGCCGAGGTCGACGCCGCCCGGGAGCTGGTCTACAGGACCGCCTGGCTGTTGGACCAGGGCGAGGAAGCCGTGCGGGAGGTCTCGGAGGTCAAGGCCCTCGTCGGCGAGCTCTCCAACCGGGTCATGTACGACTGCGTCCAGTTCCACGGTGGCATGGGGTACATGCGGGAGACCCCCATCGAGCGCATGTACCGGGACGTCCGGATCAACTCGATCGGCGGCGGCGCCACCGAGGTGATGCTGGACGAGGTCGCGAAGCGGCTCTGACGCCGGGTCAGCCGACCCTGGCCCGCGCCGCCTCGATCTCGTGCGGCTCGAGCGGGTGCCAGGAGATCTGGAGGCCGAACCAGAGGCTCTTCGAGATCGGGTAGAAGATCACCGGCACCAGGCCACACACGGCGAGCGACGCCACCGTCACCAGCGTCCAGTCCACGTCGGGCCAGGTGGCCACGATGAGGCCGATGAACACGATGCCGAACAGGGCGAAGGTGACGATGGTGTTCATGATCATCGCCCCGACCCAGTAGCCCTCCTCGCGCTCGAACCGGACGCCGCAGTTCGGGCAGGTGTCGGCCATCCTGAACCAGGAGACGAATGCCGGTCCGCCGCACCGGGCGCAGCGGCGGGCGAGCCCGCGGAAGGCTCGGGTGATCAGCGACCCCTCGTTGCTCATAGGGGCGAGGGTATCGTGCCGCGGCGTGATGGAATCCGCATCGCCGCAGGAGGGAAGTGACGGATGAGGCTTCAGATCGTCGGCTCCTCGGGCACCTACCCGGCACCCGGGCGCCCCTGCGCCGGGTACCTGATCGAGCAGAAGGGCTTCCCCGTCCTCTGCGATGCCGGACCCGGCACCTTCATGAGCCTGCCCATCGACCCCGACACCATCCAGGCCGTGGTCATCTCCCATCAGCACGTCGACCACTGCGCCGACCTCTTCGCCGCGTTCCACGCCTGGACCTACCGGCCCGAGCCCCGTGAGGGCGTGCCGGTGTACGCCCCGGAGTCGGCCATCGAGCACATTTTGGCCTTCGTCGACGGGGGCCAGGGCGACGCCATCCACCGGACCCTCGACTTCCGTCCCGTGTCGGGCGGCGACGAGGTGGAGATCGGGCCGTTCACGGTCCGCTTCGCCGACATGTTCCACCCGGTGCCCTGCGTCGGGTCCCGCTGGGAGGCCGACGGGCGTGTCCTCTTCTACACGGGGGACACCGGACCGGGCGGGGAGTGGCACGAGACGGCGCGGGATGCCGACCTCATGCTCGCCGAGGCCGCATTCCAGGAGCCTCCCGCCTCCGGCGACGCGATCCACCTCACGGCCGCCGAGGCCGGGAGAATCGCCCGGCGGCTGGGCGTGAAGCGTCTCGTTCTCACCCACATCCCGCCCTACATGGATGCGTCCCGGTCGGTCCACGAGGCGGAGACGGCCTTCGACCGCCCGGTGGCTCTGGCGGTCCCCGGAGTCGGCTTCGACGTGTGATCTCGTTACCGTTGCGCGCATGACCGACCGCGCGCCCGACCAGCTCCGCCACGTGACCATGGAGCTCGGGTTCACCGACGCCACACCCGGGTCCGTCCTCATCTCCATGGGCAACACCAAGGTGCTGTGCACCGCCTCTCTCGACCCCAACGTCCCCAAGTGGATGGCCGAGTCGGGAGAGGGGTGGGTCACCGCCGAGTACGCCATGCTCCCCGGATCGAGCCCGGAGCGGGTGAAGCGCGACTCCTATGCGGGCGGGCGGTCCAAGGAGATCTCCCGGCTGATCGGCCGGGCCCTGCGGGCCGGGGTCGACATGAAGGCGCTGGGCGAGCTGATGGTGCGGGTCGACTGCGACGTCCTCCAGGCCGACGGCGGCACCCGGACCGCGGCCGTGACCGGGGCGTGGGTGGCGATGCACATGGCCCTCGAGGACGGTGTCGCCCGGGGCCTGCTGGAGCGGAACCCGATCATCGACGAGATCGCGGCCATCTCCGTCGGCATCGTCGACGGGACGCCGTGGCTCGACCTCGACTACGAGAAGGACGTGCGCGCCGAGGTCGACCTCAACGTCGTGATGACCGGCCGGGGCCTCCTCGTAGAGGTGCAGGGCACCGCGGAGAAGGCGCCGTTCAGCCGTGAGGAGCTGGACCAGCTCCTGGATCTCGCGGCCGGGGGGATCGCCGAGCTGCACGACCTCCAGCGCCAGGCGGTGGCCCCTTGATCCCTCGCCTCGTCATCGCCACCAAGAACCAGGGCAAGGTCGCCGAGATGCGAGACCTGCTCCAGGCTGCGGGCATCGCGGCAGAGGTGGTCGAGGGCCTCGAGTGGGACGACGTCGAGGAGACCGGCGAGACGCTCGAGGAGAACGCCCTGCTCAAGGCCCGGGCCGTCTGCGAGGCCACGGGTCTGCCGGCGCTCGCCGACGACACCGGGCTCGAGGTGGAGGCGCTGGGTGGGCGGCCGGGCGTGAGGACGGGGCGGTTCGCCGGGCCGGACGCCACCTACGACGAGAACGTCGATCACCTGCTCTCGCTGCTGGGCGACCGGTCCGACCGCACCGCCCGCTTTCGCACCGCATTGGCCCTCGTGTTCCCCGACGGCACCGAGGTGACCGCCGAGGGGGTCGTCGAGGGCGAGATCACTTTCGAGCGTCGCGGCACCGGGGGTTTCGGCTACGACCCGGTCTTCGCGGTCGACGGTGTCACCCTCGCCGAGATGGGCATGGAGGCCAAGAACCGCATCTCCCACCGTGCCCGTGCCGTCGCCGCCCTGGCGGAGGTCCTGGGGGCGGGATGAAGCGTCTGGTCGTGATCGGGGCCGGCTTCGGTGGTCTCAACACGGTCAAGAAGCTGAAGAAGGCCCCGCTGGAGATCACCGTCGTCGACCGGCGGAACTTCCATCTCTTCCAACCGCTGCTCTACCAGGTGGCCACCGCGGCCCTGAACCCGAGCGACATCGCCTACCCGATCCGGTCGGTGTTCCGGGGCCAGGACAACGTGGCGGCGGTGGTCATGGACGAGGTCGTCGACGTGGACCTCGACGGGAGGGAGGTGCGGCTGGCCGACGGCGGGTCGCTCCCGTACGACTATCTGGTCGTCGCCACCGGCGCCACCCACTCCTACTTCGGTCACGACGACTGGTCGGAGCACGCCCCGGGCCTCAAGACGCTGGAGGACGCGCTGACGATGCGCCGCCGGATCCTCGCCGCGTTCGAGGAGGCGGAGCTCCACCCCGAGCGCGCCGACCGGCTGCTCACCTTCGTGGTGGTGGGGGCGGGGCCTACCGGCGTGGAGCTGGCCGGGGCCCTCACCGAGATCGCCGTGCACGCGATGAGCCGCGAGTTCCGCCGTATCGACCCGTCCAGGGCGAGGGTGATCCTCGTCGAGGGGGCGGACCGTGTCCTACCGCCGTACCCGGAGGACATGTCGGAGAGCGCCCGCCGCCAGCTGGAGGGGATGGGGGTGGAGGTGCTCACCGGGACGGTGGTCGCGGGCGTCGACTCAGGCGGCGTGACCCTGGCCGACGGGACGCGGATCGAGGCGGCGACGGTGCTGTGGGCGGCCGGAGTCCAGGCGTCACCCCTCGGAGCGAAGCTGGGCGTGCCTCTAGACCGGGCCGGACGCGTCGAGGTGACGGAGGACCTGTCGCTCCCGGACCATCCCGAGGTGTTCGTGGTCGGCGACCTGGCCCGCGTGGACGGCGTCCCCGGTGTCGCCCCGGCCGCCATCCAGATGGGAAAGCACGCCGCCCGCATGATCCGGGCGGACCTGGAGGGGAGGCCGAGGCAGCCATTCCGCTACCGGGACAAGGGGTCGCTGGCGACCATCGGGCGGGCCCGTGCCGTGGCCAACCTGGGGAAGGTCCGGTTCGGTGGATTCCTGGCGTGGGTGGCCTGGCTGGCCGTCCACATCTGGTACCTGATCGGGTTCCGGAACCGGTTCCTCGTGTTCCTCAACTGGGCGTGGAACTACCTGACGTTCCGGCGGGGCGCCCGGATCATCACCGGGCTGCCCAGGTGACTCAGGACCGGCCGCCCTTCCGGGGCTGACCCGGGTTCGGGTTCCCGTTCCCCGAGTTGTTGCCCGGGCCCGCATTGGGGTTGTCGTTGCCCGACCCCGGGGTCTGGTTGCCGTTGCCCGAGTTGTTCCCGGGGCCTGCGTTCGGGTTGCCGCCGGCAGGCCCGGAGCCCTCACCGGAAGGTGCCGGCTCGTCGGGGGATCCGGCCGGTGCCTGGGCGGGGGAGCCGGTGTCACCATCGGCCTCGCCCTGGCCAGGGTCCTGGCTGCCCTGTCCCGGGTGCTGGCTGCCCTGGCTGTTGCCGGGGCCCTTGTTGGGATTGTCCTGGCCGGGGTCGGGGTTGCCGTTGCCGGAGTTGTTGCCCGGGCCGGAGTTCGGGTTGTCGTTGCCCGCACCCGGAGCCGGGTTGCCGTTCCCCGAGTTGTTGCCCGGCCCCTTGTTCGGGTTGGGGTTGCCCGCACCCGGGTTGGGGTTGCTCGCACCCGGGTTGGGGTTGCCGTTGCCGGAGTTGTTGCCCGGGCCGGAGTTCGGGTTCTCCGGGACCGCCGGCGAGTCGTCACCGACGAACGTGACGAGCGTGGTCAGGGCGGAGACGGCCTCCGGGTCGGCCGGGTTGGCGACGGTGAGGTCGCTCACCAGCGCCGCCACCTCGGCCATGTGGGTAGAGACGTCGTCGGATGTCGCCGCGGAGACGGCGGCGGCGAGGTGCTCGGCGGCCACATCGAACTCTCCCGTGAGCATGTCGGAACCGTTTTCAGTGGGGAGTGCCTGAAGTGAGGCTGGAGAGAATGCTGGAGAAGCTGGCTATGCGGCTGAAGGGTGAGGAGCGGGGC
>QGUS01000412.1 GCA_003242515.1 Actinomycetota bacterium | reverse complement strand
CTTCTTCTCCAGAGCTGCAGGTCTCCGTCAGCGGCCGCGCATCCGCTGCAGCTTGCCTCGCACCCGTCGCCGCACCAGGCGGCCCGAGTACCTGGCGAGCGTAACCACGGCACGGGCCCTGTCACCGGCCGTGATCCCCTCGGTGAGGCCGATGGCGCGCCACACGTCGGCGATCATCAGCGGCCGCTGGACCGCGGCCATGAACCAGTCTGCGATCCTTCCGCGGTCCACGCCGGCGTGCCGCAGCGCCCGGGTCCCCTGGGGCGGCATGGCCCAGGAGCGGGTGGCGAGCACCTCGTCGACGTGCAGGTACGGGCCCCAGAGGGCCAGCTCGCAGGCCACGACCTCGTCGCTGAAGCGGATCGGGGACATGAGCTTGGACCGGGACAGGGCCTCGCGGCGGATCAGGCTGTACACCGGGTCGACCCAGAAGGGGCTGCCCGTGAGCAGGGCGAGCATCGCGTCGAGGCGGTCGATCGGGTCGGAGCCATCCGGTCTGCGGCCGTCGTAGCGCTCGACCTTCGTCGACCCGTCGTCGAAGACGTACTCGATGACCGTGGTCACCGCGCTCACGTCGGGACGGCCGTCCACGGAGGCCAGGCAGGTCTCCACGTACTTCTCGCTCAGGGTGTCGCCGTCGCCGAGCCAGCGCAGCCACCGGCCTCGGGCCAGCTGGAACACCCGGGTGAAGTTGCCGTTCTGGCCCACGTTGACCTCGTTCCGCTCGTAGCGGACCCTCGGGTCCTCGGCGGCCAGTGCCCGGCCGATCTCCTCGGTCTCGTCCGTGCTGGCGTTGTCGACGATGAGGATCTCGAGCCGCTCGGTGGGGTTGGCCATGGCCGAGCGGACGACGGTCTCCAGGGAGTCGGCCGCGTTGTAGACGGGGATCCCGACGGTGACGAGCGGTTGTGCGTCCATCTGGCTGCTCATCTTCGCGGGATCCCCGTCAGCGGTCTCAGCCGGCCCGGCGGTGCCGGACTCCGGCGTAGGCCATCGAGGCGAGGCCCACGACGCCCAGCAGGATCCCGGCGCGGACCTCGCCCGGGGTCGGGCCGCCGTCCTCGACCGGTGAGGCGGCCTCCACGACGGTGTCCTCGACCCCGCTGGCCAGGGCCTGGGCGGCCGTGGTGGAAGGACGGTACGTGGTCGTGGTCTCCGCGGTCAGCTCGCCGAGCTCCACGCTGGTCGTGGTGGTCGTCTCCGGCGCCTCGGTGGTGGTCGTCGTCGGAGCCGTGGTGGTCGTGGTGGTCGGCTTGGGGGCGGTGGTGGTCGGCTTCGGCTTCGTGGTGGTCGGCTTGGGGGCCGCCGTGGTGGTCGGCTTGGGGGCCGCCGTGGTGGTCGGCTTGGGGGCCGTGGTCGTGGTGGTGGGGCGGGGGGCCGGGGCGCCCTGGGCGCCGACGTCCACCGGCCCCCCGGGGGGGGCCCACACGTTGCCCCACCCGCCCCCCCGGCCGTCGGCGGGGGGCACGCCCTAGGGGGACTTGTCCCCCATCCGGGTGTTT
>QGUS01000411.1 GCA_003242515.1 Actinomycetota bacterium | reverse complement strand
ATGGAGTACCCGGGCGAGGTCGAGTCCATCCGCATCATGGGGTACCAGCGGCCGATGGAGCCTGTGCGCAGGCGGATCCCGATCTACCTTGCCGCGGTCGGCGAGCAGATGACCCGGCTGGCGGGCGAGGTGGCCGATGGCTGGCTGGGCCATGAGCTCGGCTCACCGGCGTACGTCAAGGAGCGAATCCTGCCCGAGATCGAGACGGGTCTGGCCCGGGGTGGCAGGCAGCGCGGCGACATCGACCTGGTGGCCTCGGGTTGCTGCGTCGTCTCGCCTGATGGCAAGGATGCCCTGCGCGCCACCGCCGGGCTGGTGGCCTTCTACGCATCGGTCCGCACCTACACGGAGTTCTTCGAGTTCCATGGCTTCGCCGACGAGGCCCGCAGGGTCCAGGAACGCTTCCGCGAAGGCGATGTACGCGGGATGATCGAGGCGGTGCCGGACGAGATGGTCGACGCGGTCACTCTCTCGGGCACTCCCGACCGAGCCATGGAGAAGCTGGAGGCCTATCAGGGCCTGGTGGACGCCGTGAAGCTCAGTCCGCCGACCCATTTCATCGAGACCGCGGACGTGCGCAAGGCCCAGGACTCGATAATCGCCACATTCGGTAAGTGACCAATACCCGGGACTGAGAGCAATGGCAGTACAGAGCAAGGGAAGGCAACTCAACATCGCCGACGGCATCCGGGAGTTCGCGATCGCGAGCCCGCGGAGCATCGCGATCATCGATGGAGACCGCCGGATCACCTATGCCGAGCTCGACGAGCGGTCCAACCGCGTCGCCAACATGCTCCTGTCCTCGGGCCTGCTTCCCGGCTCCCATGTGGCGTTCCACTCCGGCAACCGGCTCGAGTACTGCGAGGTGGCGGCCGGCATCGCCAAGGCCGGGATGGTCATGGTCCCGCTCAACCCGCGGTCGGCCCGGCCGGAACTCGAGTTCATCCTCGATCACTCCGATGCCCGCGCCCTGATCCTCGACGCTGCGCTGGGGGAGACCGGGGCCCAGGCGGCGGCCAACGTCGGGATCGACAAGGTCTGGTCGATCGATGGCGGTGATGCCGGCCCGGACTACGAGTCGGTCCTGGCTGCCGCAGGGACGGTCGATCCGGGGATCCGGGTCGACGAGACGGAGCCGTTTGCCATCGCTTACACATCCGGCACCACCGGGGACCCGAAGGGCGTGATGATCTCGCATCGCTCCCGGACGCTGACCTTCTTCGCCGCCGGGATCGAATGGGGCATCGGCCCGGGCCGGAACACCGTGGCGGTCTCCCCGATGTACCACGGGGCTGGTTTCGCCTTCGCCTACGCCGCAGTGGCGCTGGGCGGGACCCTCTCGATGCTCCGCTCCTTCGACCCCGAGATGGTGCTCGCGATGGTGGAGCGTGACCGCATCTCCTCGATGTTCCTCGTTCCGGTCCACGCCACGATGATCCGCAGCCTGGGCGAAGACATCATCCAGCGCTACGACCTCTCGACGCTGGAGTGCATGTACTTCAA
>QGUS01000410.1 GCA_003242515.1 Actinomycetota bacterium | reverse complement strand
CAGGGCCGGCCCCCGTCGCCGGCCAAGGCCTTCTCGTGGGTCCTGGCGGCCACGGAGCAGTCCCGGGGCGCGTGGCTGATGGAGATCGATCCCGAGCCGATGCGGCTGGCCGACCTGACGACCGGCCACGCCGTATGCGATCCTTCGGGGCCGAGGGAGACCCCGGACACGCTCACCGTGGTGGTCGGTCCCGAGGGCGGTTGGGCCGACGGGGAGATCCCCGTGGGGGCCACCCGGTGGAACCTGGGCGACACGATCCTCCGGGTGGAGACCGCGGCCGTCGTGGCCGCCGCGAGACTTCTCGCAGGTAGTTGACGATCCGGGGCTGTTCGGGCCCCCGGCTGTGGGTAGCATGTTGGGTGGGGCAAATGGGAGTGATGCCGTGACGGACCAGTTCAACGCGTCTCTGGGTCAACGCCTGCGCATGGCGCGGCGTCAACGCGGCTGGTCGCTCGGCGACGTCGAGGAGATGACGGGTGGGGAGTTCAAGGCGTCGGTGGTCGGCGCCTACGAGCGTGGCGAGCGTGCCATCTCCGTCCAGCGGTTCGTCCGCATCGCCGAGATCTACGGCTTCCATCCCTCCGACCTGCTCCCCACGAAGAGCACCGTCGAGTCCGCGAGCGAGACCCTGACAATCGACCTCGACGCTCTCGCCGCCGACGACGGCGACCAGCTCGCCGAGCGGTTCCTCAACGCCATCCGGCTGCTGCGCAAGGAGCCCGGGGGGAGCGAGGTGCGCCGGTCGGACCTGGCGGCCCTCGGCGCCCTGCTCCAGACGGTCACCTCCGACAGGTGAAACACCCCTGGGCAACCTCCCGGGTGCCCTTAGAATGTCCCATGGCGCAAAGTCCAGCGCCCTACCGACGTGCCCTCTGATCGAGTCGAGACGCGGCTACGCGTTCCCAGCCACCATCTGATGTTGGATCTCATCGGAGAGTCCGACCGGCACCTTCGCCTGGTCGAGTCCCTCTTCCCCGAGGTCCGCTTCGTCGCGCGCGGGGACGAGATCGCCATCTCCGGGCCCGAGCTCGACGCCGAGCGGGCCAGGAAGGTCATGGAGGAGATGCTGCTGCTCGTCCAGGAGGGCCAGTCGCTCGACGAGGGGCGCATCGTCGAGGTCGTGAAGATGGTCACCGACGAGGTCCCCAGCCCTGCCGGCGTCCTCAGCGACGGGATCCCGGTCGGCAGGGGCCGCATGGTCCGCGCCAAGACCCATGGCCAGCACCGGTACATGGAGGCCATCCGGGAGAACACCCTCACCTTCGGCATCGGCCCGGCCGGCACCGGCAAGACCTACCTCGCCATGGCCGCCGCCGTCGACGCCCTCGTCTCCGGCTCGGTCCGCCGCATCATCCTGACCCGCCCCGCCGTCGAGGCGGGGGGGCGGCCCGGCCTCCTTCCCGGGGGCCCGGCCCCCCAGGGCGACCCCCCTCTTCGCCCCCCCTCCCACGCGCCCCGGGGCATGCTCGGGCCCCCGGCCGTCTCTTTTACACATCTCCCCGC
>QGUS01000132.1 GCA_003242515.1 Actinomycetota bacterium | reverse complement strand
GCGCCGATCTCCACGACGCGGTCGCCCGGCCCCACGCCGGCCGCAGCGACGATGCGGCTGGTGACGTTCGGGTCGGCGAGGAAGTGCTGGCCGAGCCGGTGGCGCGGTCGCAGGCCGTGGCGCTCCAGCAGGGCCGCTATCTCCGTGCGGGTCTGGCTCATCCGCGGAAGATCCTCTCGGCGTTGACGGTCGTGACCCGCGCCACCTCCTCCTCGGACATCCCCCAGACCCGGGCGAGGGCGGCGCCCACCAGGGCCACCCAGGCGGGCTCGTTCTTCTCGCCGCGATGCGGCGGGGGCGCCAGATAGGGAGTGTCGGTCTCGACCACGACGCGCTCGGGCGGCACCAGCTCCGCGCCGAGGCGGACCGTGTCGCCGGTCTCGAAGGCGATGACACCCGAGTAGGAGAACATCACGCCCAGGTCGAGGAACCGGCGCGTCCACTTGCGGCCGCCGGTCCAGCTGTGGAGGAGCGCCACCTTCGCCGCGCCGGTCTCCTCCAGGAGGGCGTGCACGTCAGCGAAGGCGTCCCGGCAGTGGACGATCAGGGGCTTTCCCAGTTCGACGGCGAGGAGGCAGTGGGCCCGGAACGACTCGATCTGCTCCTCGATGGGCGAGTGCATGCGGTAGCGGTCCAGCCCGGTCTCGCCGATCGCTGCCACCTGCGGGGCCAGCTCCTCGATGCCGGGCCACTCCCCGGCGAACCGGGTGGCGTCGTGCGGATGGAGCCCTGCGGTGGGCAGCACCCGGCTGGGGAGCTCTCGCGCCAGGTCGACCGACGCCCGGGAGCTGGCGAGGTCGACCCCCGGCGCCACGACCCATGCGACATCCGGGGCACGGTCGAGCAGCCCGGCGGGATCGCGGCCGTCGAGCTGGAGGTGACAGTGCGTGTCGACCCAACGCACGGCCGGAAAGGTAGGCTCGTCGTACCCCATGGACTCAGGTATCACGAGAAAGATCGACGATCTTGGCCGAATCGTGATCCCGGCCGAGACCAGGCGCATGTTCAACATCCGTGAGGGCGATCACCTGTACATCTCGGTGGACGGGAACAGGATCGTGCTCACGAAGATGACCGATACCTGCACGTTCTGCGGGTCGGACAAGAACGTGTCCCAGTTCAAAGGCAAAGGGATCTGCTCGGTCTGTCGTCAGCAACTTCAGTCCTGACCGATCAGTGACTGGTAGATGAACCGGCGGGGAACCCCCCGTTCGGCCGCCACCCTGCGCGCCGCCTCCGACGCCGGCATCCCGCCGGCCACCAGACGCCGGGCCTCTTCGACTGCGTCCGCCGGGTCCGGGGCGTGTCCCTCCGGCGCACCGGACACCACGATGGTCACCTCCCCCTTGACCTCCTCGCCGAAGCGCCCGGCCGCCTCCGAGATCGGGCCCACCCAGACCTCCTCGTGGAGCTTGGTGAGCTCCCGCGCCACGGCAACCTCCCGGTCGTCCCCGAGCACTTCCCTGAGGTCGGCAACGTCCTGGGCGAACCGGTGGGGGCTGACGAAGAGCACGGTGGGCCGCTCATCCGCGGCGACGCTGCGGAGGCGCTCGGCCCGCACACGTCCCTTGCGGGGCAGAAAGCCCTCGAAGACGAAGCGGTCGGAGGGGAACCCCGACGCCAGCAGTGCCGTGGTGACCGCCGAGGGTCCGGGGATAACCGTCACCGGCCGCCCCGCCTGGCGGGCGGCTCTGACCAACCAGGCCCCGGGGTCGCTGATCGCGGGCATGCCCGCGTCGGAGATGTAGGCCACGTCGAGGCCTTCGGCGAGCCGATCCAGCAGCTCCTCGGTGCGTCCCCTCTCGTTCCCCGTGAAAAGGGACCGGACGGGCACCTCGACACCGAGACGGGAGAGCAGCTTGGCGGCGCGTCGGGTGTCCTCGGCGTAGACGAGGTCGACACCGCCGAGCACCTGACGCAGGCGCTCGGTGACGTCGGATAGGTTCCCGATCGGGGTCCCGCAGACGAAGAGCCGGCCTTCACCCATCGGCAGTCAGTCTGGTCCCGACGGGTGGCGGTGTCGCATCGGCGGGCAGCTCGACGATCCAGCGTGCGCCGCGCAGCCACACGATGCGGTTGGGGCGGAGCCGCGTGGAGGCGACGACCCTGAGGTCGGCGTCGAGGCCGACCACGACCAGTTCCCGGTCCATGCCGAATCCGTGGACCGACGAGACGGGCAACGCGAGAGCCGAACCTTCGGGGCTGCCGCGCAGCCCTCTCCAGCGTTGGGGGAAACGTCGGACCACCGGCACCGGCCCGAAGCCTGGCACCATGATCCGCATCAGTCGAGGCCGTAGGCCGTCTTCAGCTGCTCGCCGACCACCGGGTCGTGAGCGACGACGAAGTGGAGGTAGCCGCCTTCCTCGTCGACCCACACGTAGTACGCGTCCTCGATGGCCCGGGCCTGGTAGTCGAGCAGCGCGCGGCGCAGCTCCTGCAGGTCATCCTCGGTGTCCATAGCCAGGACGAGGATGAACGCGGCCCGGCCACGCCCGTCGTACCACTGGTGGTAGTAGTCCCCGCCCCAGCCGTCGGCCGCCTGGAAGGAGCGCTCCTCGCCGAGCACCTGGTCGAACATGAGCCGCAGGCCCAGCTCGCCCCAGGTCGAGGTGAGGACGAGCGCGTACCCGGGGATCTCCACCTCCCGGACGGTCATCTCGACCGGCAGGTCACGCCGGAAGTCGCCGGGCGTGATGATCTGCTCGGTGGATGCGGGCAGGTCGGGCATGATCCGGTAGGCCTCGTTGACGGCATCCCACCCGCCCCGGTCGTACAGGTACTGGACGAACTGGAGGCCCGAGTCGTACGGGAACAGCAGTGAGTCACGGATGAAGCGGGGCATCGACTCGATCACGCCCATGTCCGCCTGGAGAGACTCGCCGAGGAAGAGGCCCAGGTCGCGCTGGCTCAGGGTGCGGACCCAGTGGAACTCGGTGAGCGTGGCGTCCCCCTCGAGGAGCGCCAGGTAGGCGGAGGCCTCGTCGAAGCGGTCCTCGTCGATCATCTGCTCCCGCTTCGCCGAGGCTTCGAAGTGCTGGTCGGTGAGGGCGTGGACCAGCTCGTGGATCATGGTCCCCTGCTGGACGAGAGAGAGCCCCTCGCTGCGGCTCGGGACGACGATCTCCTTGGTCCTGCCGTCGTAGAAGCCGGCCACCTGCTCCTCGTAGAGGTCGCCCAGCATGTCCTCCAGGTTGGAGCCGGCGGGGAGCAGCCCGAGCAGCTCGTAGAGGGCCTGGTCGGCGGGCAGGTTCTCCAGCCCCTCCGCGGTGACCTCGGCGACCCTGGCCTTGAACTCGGCGTCGCCCAGGACGGTGATGGTGGGCGTCTCGAGGAACGGGAGACCGCGGAGCTCCTGGGCCTTCATCATCAGGTCCTCGAGCTGGGCGACCACGTTGGCGGGGAGATCGAGTCCGCTGAGGTCGGGGCGCGTCGTGGTGGTCGGACCGGCCGCCGTGGTCGTCGACTCGCCCGCCGTGGTCGTGGTGACCCTCGCCCCTGCCGAAGTCGTGGTCGTGGCGTCGGAAGAGGTGCACGCGCCGAGGAAGACGGCCAGCGCGAGCAGGACGGCGAGGAGACGGGGGATTCGGGAAGATGGCATCGACGGTCAGGTTATCGGCACCTCGATTCTGCACCTGGCGGGGCTCCGGTTCCAGGGGGTCGTCGTGGCGAGTCACGCACCACGGCGACCAGGACCTGCCATGCTCCGACCGGCCGGGGCCGATCTTCCCGCCGCGAACCACTGCGATGGCGCTGGCCATCGAGGGCTCCAGAGGCTGCAACCTCGAGGGGGGCCTGCGGGCTTACACCCCGTCCGGTTCCGGAGGGCCCGCTCGATGTCACCTGCCGGAGGGGACGAATCCCAGCGCCTTGTCGACCACGTTGAGCAGCGGCTCACCTCGCTCCCAGCGACGGAGCTGCTCCAGCATCACCTCGTTCGCTCTCCGCTTCCATTGCGTGTCGTCGCCGGCGATGTGCGGAGTGATGGCGACCTTGGGGTGGTCCCAGAGCGGGCTGTCCTCCGGCAGTGGCTCGATGTCGAACACGTCGAGTGAGGCCCCAGAAACCCTGCCCGAGTCGAGAGCGGCGATTAGGTCGTCGCTGACGATCACAGGTCCCCTGGCGATGTTGATGACGAGCGCCCCCTCCTTGATGCGGGAGAGGACGGAGGCGTCGACCGAGCCCCGGGTCTCCTCGGTGAGGGGGCAGCAGATGGCGAGGACATCGGCCACGCTCGCGGCCTCGGCCAGCTCCGTGTATGCCCATACCGGGCCGAAGTCCGGGTCATCCGACCGGGCGGTGCGCCCGACGCCGGAGACCTCGAACCCGACTGCGCGGAACAGCCGGGCAGTCTCCCGACCGATGGCTCCGGTCCCGTAGATGACGGCGTGGCGGCCCCCGATGATCTCCGTCTCGTACTTCTGCCAGACGCGCTGACGCTGGTTGTTCCACGCCAGCCTCACCTTCTGCAGGTGGGCCAGCGTCTCCGCCAGGATGTGCTCGGCGATGCTGCGGTCGAAGACGCCCTGGGAGTTGGTGAGGACCACCTCGGAGTCGCGGAGCGCGGGGAAGAGGATCTTCTCCACCCCGGCGCTGGTGACGTGGACCCAGCGGACCCGGTGCAGCAGACTCCAGTTGCGACGCAGGAACTCGGGGTCGTTCTGCCAGAAGATCAACGCCTCGGCATCGGGAAAGAACTCGAGGGCGTCCTCGCCGGCCGCGACCCGGACGTCGAGTCCCGGCGGCGCCCCGGTCAGGTCGGGGGGAGTTGCTCGTTCACCGGTGGCGATGAGGACCGAGGCCATGGGCCGATTCTGGTGCATCGCGAGCCGCCGTCAGCCGCGCCGACTCGCGACGGGCGGGCCACCGGAGTGGCCCGCCCGTGTGTCAGGGAGGGAGTCAGCCTTTGACCGTGACCGCGATCTTCGCCGGTTCCGCCGGCTCCGTCTTCTCCGGGAGGGTGACCCTCACCGTGAGAACACCCTTGGCGTACTCGGCGGTGACGTTCTCCGGCGTGATGCCCTCCGGGACGGGAATCCGACGGACGAACTTCCCGTAGCGGCGCTCACGCACGTAGCGATCGTCCTCCGCGACTTCCTTCTCCGCCGTCTTCTCACCCTTGATGGTGAGGTAGTCCTCGTCGACGGTGACCTCGACGTCCTTCTCGGGGTCGATGCCGGGGAGCTCGGCCGTGATGACCAGCTCACCCTCCGTGCGGGTCAAGCGCACCCAGGCCGGAAAACCGAGTCCCAG
>QGUS01000409.1 GCA_003242515.1 Actinomycetota bacterium | reverse complement strand
GGTCTACACCGAGCGGCTGAACGACAACGACCGTGCGCGGGTCGAAGAGCAAGAGCAGCGGCCCTCCCTGTTCGAGCTCGTGGAGAAGTGGCTGGAACGCACACCGTTCCTCGACCAGGGCGACTTCAGCTTCTGGAAGGCGTACCGGGAGGCGGTCCTCCGCCACATCGAGCTCGACCGGAAGCTGGTCGCCACCAACCCGAACCTGACCGAGGCGGAACGCGCTGCCCAGGACCGGGACTTCGAGGCGATCCTGTCCCAGTACGAGGCGGTCTTCGACCCCGAGGCCCACGCCCGGGAGGTGGCCGCCGGCCGGCTCCGCCTCAGCCACCGCGCCCTCCAGGCGGCCCTGTTCATCTGCCTCTACCGGGACGAGCCGGCGCTGCAGCTCCCCTTCCGGATGCTCGAGCTGCTCATGGACATCGACGAGGGCTTCACGATGTGGCGCTATCGCCACGCCCAGATGACCCTGCGGATGATCGGCGGGCGGGTCGGCACCGGCGGCTCCGCCGGCGCCAAGTACCTGGAGCGGTCGGCGGAGCGCAGCCGCGTCTACCGCGACCTCTTCAACCTCTCCACCTTCCTCGTCCCCAGGGCGGACCGCCCGGAGCTACCCGACGAGATCCGGGACGCGATGCGGTTCCGCTACCAGAAGTGAGCCTCAAGGACGGCTTCTCCCGGTTTTTCGCCGCGGCGTCGGAGCGGCTCCACTTCGCGGCCCACTCCCACCACCCGTGGCCGGACGTGTCCTTCGATGGGCACCAGCGGGCCTGGATCGACGCCACCCGGCTCGCCGACGACAAGTGGGGTCCGGTCTTCGGGGAGCTGATACCCAGGGTGGCCGGACGGATCGCCGGGATCATCGGTGTCGAGAGCGGCGAGACCATCGCCTTCGGGCCCAACACCCACTCGTTCCTGGTCCGGCTGTTCTCCTGCTTCGAGCCCCCGGTGCGGATCCTCTCCACGGACGCCGAGTTCCATTCCTTCGTCAGGCAGACGCGCCGCTGGGAGGAGGCCGGCCTCGCCATCGTCACCCGCGTCCCCGCCGAGCCGTTCGACACCTTCGCCGAGCGGTTCACTGCCGAGGCCAGGTCGGGCCAGTACGACCTCGTCTACCTGAGCCACGTGTTCTTCGACTCGGGCTTCGTGGTCCCCGACCTCGACCGCATCGTCTCGTCGGTGCCGGACCAGTCGACCTTCGTGGTCATCGACGGGTACCACGCATTTCTGGCCATCCCGTTCTCCCTGGGGGCCATCCAGGACCGGGCCTTCTACCTCGCCGGCGGGTACAAGTACGCGATGAGCGGCGAGGGCGTCTGCTTCCTGCACTGCCCTCCCGGTTTCGGCCCGCGCCCCGTGGACACGGGCTGGTACGCCGGCTTCGGCCAGCTCGAGGGCGGCGTCGACCAGGTCGCCTACGGGACCGACGGCTCGCGGTTCTACGGAGCCACCTTCGACCCCTCGGGCCTGTACCGCATGGACTCGGTCCTGGGCTGGCTGGTGTCCGAGGGAATCGGCC
>QGUS01000131.1 GCA_003242515.1 Actinomycetota bacterium | reverse complement strand
CCCGGGGGGGTCCGCGGGTCCACCCTGTCCCGGGGGGAAAGGCCACCCTCCCCTACCTTCCCACCCTCCCCGGGCGGGAAAGGCTGGGGCCCACCCCCCCGGCGGTCGGCCCCCTGGCCGAGGGCTACCACGACATGGTCCGGGAGCACCGTGTCCTGTCCCGGCTGTGGCGGGCCTTCGACAAGGCCCCTCGTGCGGTGGCCCTCTGCGAGGACCCGTCGGTGATCGGCGCCCCGTTCTTCCTCATGGAGCGAAGGCCGGGCGTGGTCGTGCGGGGCAGGGTCCCGGAGCGCTTCGGTGGCGGCGCCGACCCGGCGGCCAACCGCAAGCTGTCGGCCGTGGTCATCGACACGTTGGTCGAGTTGCACCGCGTCGACCCGGCCGCCTGCGACCTCGACGACCTGGGACACCCCGACGGCTACCTGCAGCGGCAGGTCGACGGGTGGGCCCGCCGCTGGGAGAACGCCCGGTTCGCCGACATCCCCGTGGCCGACGAGGTGGGCATGTGGCTGGCGGACCGGATGCCGGCCTCTCCCCCGCCGACGCTGATCCACAACGACTGGCGGCTCGACAACATGGCCGTCTCCCCGGACGACCCGGGCGTCTGCGTCGCCGTCTACGACTGGGACATGTGCACCCGGGGCGACCCGCTCACCGACGTGGGCACGCTGATGGCGACCTGGTTCGACCCGGGCGAGGCGCCGGAGGGCCTTTCGATGATGCCGACCACCGCGCCGGGATGGCTGAGCCGGGCCAACGCCGTGGCACGGTATGCGGAGCAGACGGGCCACGACGTCTCCGCCATCGACTGGTACCTGGTGTTCGGGTCATGGAAGATGGGCGTGATCCTCGCCCAGATCCACATCCGCTGGCTGCGCGGCCAAACCAAGGACGACCGATTCGCCACCCTCGGAGACGCCGCCCGTCACTTGTTCGAGCTGGCGGCGCTGAGACGGCCCTGAGCGGCGGCGATCACACCGGCCACCACGACGAAGACGAAGGCGACCAGCAGGTTCCACCGGTCGCATCCCGCCAACCCGTCGTAGAGCGACCGGCATGCCGCTGCGTCGCCTGCCGGACGGGAGACGGGGAACACCAGCGAGAGGGCGGCCACGGCGCCGAGGGCGACGAGTCCAACGGACCACCAGTGCCGGTTCCTGGCCAGCAACAGGTAGATGGCGATGGGGCGACGACTGCCGCGCCGATGGCGGTGAGGGCCAGGCCGGTGTCGCAGGTGACCTCCGCGCCGACGGCCGAAGTGCAGACGGGCGGATCGGTGTCCACACCGGATGTGGGCAGGAGGAGCAGGGTGGCCACGACCAGCGTCGCCAGGGCGTTGCTGATCAGGTTCCCCTGACGCTCCATGCTCCGAAGCTACCGCAAGTGTGCAGCCCGCCCATCCCGGCACCGGGCACTCCGGTCAGTAGTCGATCCCCCGCTTCGCCGCGATGCCGGCGTCGAAGGCGTGCTTCACCTTTCGCATCTCGGTGACCGTGTCGGCCAGCTCGACGATCTGCTCGGGGGCGTCCCGGCCGGTGATGATGATGCTGACCTTCTCCGGGCGGTTGCGGATGGTCTTCAGCACCTCGTCGACGGGAATCCAGCCCCAGTTGATCGGGTAGGTGATCTCGTCGAGGACCACGAGCTGGTACTCGCCCGAGGCGATCACCTCACGCGCCTTCGACCAGGCCTCGTAGGCGATGGCCCTGCTCTGCGACATGTCCTCGGAGTCCCAGGTGAACCCGTCCCCGAGGGCCCACCAGTCGACCCCGAGGTCCCGGGCCACCTTCTCCTCGCCGACGCTCCACTCCCCCGACTTGAGGAACTGGATCACGCCCACCTTCCAGCCCCGGGCGATGGCGCGCATCACGGTCCCGAATGCGGCGGTCGACTTGCCCTTCCCGTCGCCGGTGTTGACCAGGACGAGCGACGTGGCGTGGGTGGTCGCCCTCGGCGGCGGCGTGACGGGAGGCTCTGCGGTCATGTCCCGATCCTACGGGGAAGCACCGCCGGGCCGTCGGGACCATGGACGACCGTCACCGAGGCGCCGTAGTGGGGCCGGAGGACCTCCTCGGTCAGGACCTCACCGGAGCCGCCCTGGGCCGCCACCGTCCCACCGGACAGGAGGACGAGCCGGTCGCAGAACCGCGCCGCGAGGGTCAGGTCGTGGATGGCGGTGACGACGGTCAGCCCGGACTCCCGGCGCAAATCTTCCACCACCTCGAGCACCTCGACGGCGTGGCCCAGGTCGAGGCTGGCCGTGGGCTCGTCGAGGAGGAGCACCGGCGCCTCCTGGGCTACCGCCCGGGCCAGCACCGCCCTCTGGGCCTCGCCACCGGAGAGGGTGGCGAGGGTGCGGTGGGCGAAACGGGTGAGGTCGAGGCGCTCCAGGGCGTCGGAAACCACGGCCCGGTCACGCTCGCTCTCGCTGCTCAGATACCCGATGTGCGGCGACCGGCCCAGCATCACGTACTCGGCAACCGTCATGTGCTCCGGCATGGCCGGCCTCTGCGGCATCCAGGCGAAGTCGAGACCGGGCCGGCGATTCCCGTCCCTCACCCTCACGGTGCCGGCGTGTTCGACGAGGCCCACCGCCGCCTTCAGCATCGTGGACTTGCCGGCGCCGTTGGGGCCGATGAGGCCCACCCACTCCCCGTCCGCGGCGTGCAGGTCGAACGGGCCCAGCCGGAGCGACCCGTTGTAGGCGACCGTGACGGACTCCCACCGGATCACGGCGACCTCCCCATGGTCCGCAGGACCAGCACGAAGAAGGGCGCCCCCAGGAAGGCGGTGACCACCCCGATGGGAAGCTCGGCCGGGGAGATCAGCGTCCGCGCCATGAGGTCGGCGAACACGAGGAACCCGGCCCCGAAGAGGGCCGACAGCGGGACGATCACCCGGTAGCTCCATCCGAAGACCAGCCGGATGGTGTGGGGAACGATGATCCCGACGAAGCCGATCAGGCCGCTCACCGACACCGCGGCGCCGGTGGCGAGGGTGGCCGCCGCGACCACCGCCAGCCGCACCCGGTCGACCCGGACTCCGAGCGACGCCGCCTCCTCGTCGCCGAGGCGCAGCACGTCGAGAAGGCGGCCCGATCCGATGACCACGGCTCCGGCGACGAGCGCATAGGGAGCGACGCCGACGACCTCCCCCCACCCGACCGTGGTGAGCCGCCCGAGGATCCACGAATACACCTCCCTGAGGACCTCGACCCGGCGCTGCAGCAGGAACGTCTGCGCTGCGGTGGCGAAGGCCGAGACGGCCACGCCGGCGAGGATCAGGGAGGTGGTGGTCCTGCCACCGACCGACCTCCCCAGGAGGTAGGTGACTCCGACGGCGGCGAGACCGCCGACGAAGGCGAGCGGGGCGATCCAGATGCGGGGTAAGCCCCCGGCCAGCGCCAGCGTGGCCCCGAGCCCGGCGCCCGCGGCGACGCCCAGCAGATACGGGTCGGCGAGGGGGTTGCGGAACACGCCCTGGTAGGCGGCGCCGGCGAGGGCGAGCGACGCCCCCACCAACGCACCCAGCACGACTCTCGGGAGCCTGATCTCGAAGAGGATCGTCTGGCCGGTCGCGTCCAGCCCTCCCGACAGGCCCACCATGCTGCGCAGCACCTTCGAAGGATCGAGGCCCGCAGGCCCGAGCGTCAGCCCGAGGAGCACGGCCGCCAGGAGGACGACCGCGCCCACGGCGAGGGGCCCGCGGCGGCGGACCGGGAGGACGGGTGCGACCGGCTCGCTCAACCGGCAGGCTCCAGCTCGACGGATCGGATCGCGTCGGCGATGGCCCGGGCGAAGTCGACGACACGAGGCCCCCAGCGGGACGCCAGGTCCGGATCGATCTCGAAGACCCTCCCCTCGCGCACGGCCGTGAGCCCGCCCCATCCCGGCCGGGACTCCAGCGACTCGGGCGTGACGCCGTTCACCGTGTCGGCGAGGAAGATGAGGTCCGGATCGGCGGCCACGACGTACTCACTGGAGAGCTGCGGCCAGCCGTACCCGTCGGGGTCGGCGCCGTCGGCGATGCTCTTCAGGCCGAACATGGCGTAGATGCGGCCGAAGAAGGTCTCCGACGTGAAGGTGTAGAGCATGTCGTCGATCTCGTGGAAGTAGGTCAGGCCTTCGGCCAGGTCCGCCACCTCGGCGGCGAGCGCCTGGATCTCCGTGCCGATCTCTGCCACCAGCGCCGCGGCCTCGGCGACGTGCCCGGTGGCGGCACCCAGGATTTCGATCTGGGCGTAGGCGCCATCGAGGTCGACGGCGGGCCCGAGCAACAGGACCGGAACCCCGACGGTCTCCAGGGAGGAGACGACGTCGCCCAGGTCGTAGGCCACGACCACGAGGTCGGGCTCGTAGGAGATGATCGCCTCGATGTTGGGCGTGAAGCCGGAGAGGTCGGTCCGCGGCGCCTCCGGCGGATAGCTGGACTGGTCGTCGACGGCCACCACCTGGTCTCCCGCTCCGATGGCGAACAGCATCTCGGTCGCCACGGTGGAGAGGGAGATGATCCGCTCTGGCCGCGACTCGATGGTCACCTCGCCGTTGTCACCTGCCACCGTCACGGGGAAGGCGGCATCGCCGGTCGCCGTCGACGCGGGCGGTGCGGTCGTGGTGGTGTCGAGGGCGGCCGTGGTGGTGGTGCTGTCGGCGGCGCTGGCACAAGCCGCCACCAGGAGCAGCACCCCGAGAAGGGCCGGTCTGCGCATGAAACATCCTCCTGTCCGGAGGATGAAGAGGGAGGTGGGAGAACCCACGCTTCCGTCTTCATCCGAGACTTCCACGTGGCCCTGCGGTCAGGCGACCTGGCTCGTCCCCCCGGAGGGGGCATCACAGTTGCGGGACAGCTCCGGGATCACACCGGATTCGCTGGCCACAGAGCACCCGCCTATTGCGGCGAGCAGAGCCACTGTAGCACAAACCAGGGCCCGGCCTCCGGGAGGCCGGGCCCTGGCAGGACGGGTCGGTTCTCTCTCAGGACTGCTCTTCGGTCCGCATGCCGAGCGTCACGGCGATCTCTATCTCCTGCCCGTTCCGGAGGATGTGGAGGGTCACCGTCTCGCCGGGGCGGTGTGCCCTCACCTGTGCGACCAGGTCGATCTGGCTGAAGACCGGGACGCCCTCGACGGAGATGATCACGTCGCCGACGCGCAGGCCAGCCTGCTCGGCGGCGGTCCCCGGAGCCACGTCGGTGATCCGGGCACCGGCACGGTCGGAGGTGGAGCTCTCGATGGTCACCCCGAGGTAGGACGTCGGGACCGGCTCGCCGGCGATGATGGCGTCGGCGTAGGTCACGGC
>QGUS01000408.1 GCA_003242515.1 Actinomycetota bacterium | reverse complement strand
CATCGCCGCCTGGGGGGCGTCCGCGGCGGGCTTGGCGACGGGACGGCGACGGTGCGGCCGCAGGTCGGAAGAGGGGTAGGAGCCGAGCACCCGCATGAGCCGGGCCTTGCGGCCGACCCCGTCGAGCGCGCGGGCCACGGCCTCGTCGGCCTCGTTGCCCTCGAAGTCGAGGATGAAGGTCTCCTCCCACGGATCGTCCGGGTTGGGACGCGACTCCAGCTTCACGAGGGAGATGGCCTCCCGCCCGAACTCGGCGAGCACCTGGAGCAGGGACCCCGGCTCGTTGCCGACCGACAGGACGACGGTGGTCTTGGTCGGGATCCCCTCCTGGACGGAGAGCTTCTGCTTCGAGATGGCGAGGAAGCGGGTGAAGTTGTCGGGCCGGTCGGTGATCGACGGGGCCAGCACCTGGAGGCCGCGGATCTGGGCTGCCTCCTCGCTCGCCACCGCGGCCACCGACGGGTCGCCGAGGGCGATCACATCCTCGGCGGCGCCGGCCGTGTCCCAGCTGTAGACGATCTCGGCCCCGAGGCCGCGGAGGAACCCGGCGCACTGGGCGACGGCCTGCGGGTGGGCGAGGACGCGGCGGATGCCGTCGAGGGTCGCCCCCTCCAGGCCGAGGAGACGGTGGGCCACCGGCAGCTTCACCTCGCCGGTCACCGCCAGGTCGCGCTCGATGAGCAGGTCGTAGACCTCGACGATGCTGCCCGAGGTGGTGTTCTCGACGGGCAGCACCGCGGCGTCGGCCCTCCCCTTCTCCACGGCCTCGACCGCGTCGGCGAAGGTGGGCAGACCCACGAACTCGACCCCCTCCTCGCCGAACATGCGGCGGGCGGCGAGGTGGCTGAACGCCCCGGGTGCTCCCTGGAAGGCGACCTTCCGGACCCGCTGGCGGCGGGTGCCCACCATATCGAGCTGCATCCGGAGCGAGTCGTCGAGGATCTGCTCCCACAGGCGGACCACGACGCCGGGATCGAGCCCCAGCTCGCGGGCGGTGGCCACGCGTTCGGCCAGCAGCCGCTCCTCACGCTCGATGTCGTGGAAGGCGAGCCCGTTGTTCAGCTTCGCGGAGGCTATGTCCGTCGTGAGACGGCGCCGCTCCGCGAGTAGCTCGAGGATCTGCCGGTCGACTGCGTCGATGCCGGCCCTGTGGGATTCCAGAGGTGAAGCAGTGTCGGTCATGGGGAGTCTCTCCGTGTGGTGCGCCCGCGCACACGGCGGGACGGTGGTCGTTACGGGGATATGCGAAGCAGGCGGGGGTGAGGTGGATCGGCGCTTACGCGCCGAAATAGAAGTAGAACGCGAAGGCGCGGCCGATGGGAGCGGGAACGGTGCTCTGGCCGGAACGCCTCATGATTCATCCAGCATAGCGGACGCTTCGCCGACGCAAGACGGGACGCGTCCTAACCTCGCCGGGTTGTCTGACCGAGCCTTCATCTCCGGCACCGGCCTGTCCGGAACCCCGTTTGGCCTGGCCCTGTGGCCCACGGCGTGGGGGGCCGGGGTGTGGTACCTCGACCCC
>QGUS01000130.1 GCA_003242515.1 Actinomycetota bacterium | reverse complement strand
CCTCACGGCCCTCGATGTCGGGGGCGTCGACGACGATCTGGCGGTCGAAGCGGCCGGGACGGAGGAGGGCCGGGTCGAGGATGTCCGGCCGGTTGGTCGCCGCCATCACGATCACCCCGGCGTTGCCCTCGAAGCCGTCGAGCTCGACCAGCAGCTGGTTGAGGGTCTGCTCACGCTCGTCGTGGCCACCTCCGAGACCGGCGCCGCGGTGACGGCCGACAGCGTCGATCTCGTCGATGAAGACGATGGCCGGGGCGTGCTGCTTGGCCTGGTCGAAGAGGTCGCGGACACGGGCGGCGCCCACGCCCACGAACATCTCCACGAAGTCCGAGCCGGAGATGGAGAAGAACGGGACGCCCGCCTCGCCGGCCACGGCCTTGGCGAGCAGGGTCTTGCCGGTGCCCGGAGGGCCGTAGAGCAGGACGCCCTTCGGGATCTTGGCGCCCATCTGCCGGTACCGGTCGGGATTGGCGAGGAAGTCGCGGATCTCGGCGAGCTCCTCCTTGGCCTCGGTGAGGCCGGCCACGTCGTCGAAGGTGACACGGGGTTGCTCCTTGCCGACGAGCTTGGCCCGGGAGCGGCCGAACTGCATGACGCGGCTGCCGCCTCCCTGCATCTGCATGAACACGAAGATCATGAAGCCGAAGAGGAAGAGCCACGGGATGATCGAGATGAAGACCGACCAGAAGCCGGGCGGCTCGGAGTCGACGTCCCAGGAGCCCGGGAGCTCCTCCTCCAGGAGCGCCGTCAGCTGCTCCTCGTACCCGGGGACGTAGTCGGCGACGTGGTCGAATCGGCCCTCGCCGGCGCCGCTGCCCACGAGACGGCCGCGCGCCTGCTGGCTGTTCTTGCCCAGGACGACCAGCTCGTAGCGGCCCGACTCCACGTTGGAGACGAACTCGGAGATGGAGATCTCCTCCGGGGCGGTCAGCTGGGACATCCAGGTCTGGGTCAGGACCGCGATGAGGAGGATGCCCAGTGCGTAGACGACGAGAGTGCGGACGGTTCGGTTCAAGAAGACCTCAGGGGATCCGGTGTCGTCATGCTACGGCGGGATTCCCCGTAAGAGAACCCCCCATCAGGAGGGATCCCCCATGACTCCCACGTAGGGAAGGTTCCGGTACTTCCCTGCGTAGTCGAGGCCGTAACCGACGACGAACTCGGGGCCGATCCGGAAGCCGACGTACTTCACGTCGATCGGCACCCGCTGGATCCCCTCCTTGAGCAGGAGGGAGGCGATCTCGAGCGAGGCCGGCTTCCGGACCCGGAGGCTCTTGACCAGATAGTTCAGGGTCAGGCCGGAGTCGATGATGTCCTCGACGACGAGGACGTCCCGGCCCTCGATCTCCTCGTCCAGGTCCTTGAGGATGCGCACCACGCCGGAGGTCTGTGTGGACGCGCCGTAGGAGGAGACGGCCATGAAGTCGAACTCGCAGGGCAGGTCGATGTGCCGGGCGAGATCGGCCATCACCATGAAGGCGCCGCGCAGCACCCCGACCAGCAGAAGGTCCTTGCCCTTGTAGTCCTCGGTGATCTGCCGGCCCATCTCGGCCAGCTTCTCCTGGATCTCCTCGGCTGTGATCAGGGGCTTGATCTCCATCCACTTTTCCTCTTCGGCGGAGACGGAAAGGTAGCCGACTGTGCCGGGTTGATACCAGGCGACGGGGTATCGCGTCCGCCCCGGCACCCATGCCCTCTCCCCGTCGGCGTGGACGACGCCATCCCCGTCGGCGGTGAGGGTCACCCCCATGGGGAAGATCGCCTGCCAGACGCCGTGTGGCGCCCACCTGCAGACCTCGTCCCGGGCCTGCACCTCGTAGACGTACCCGGCGTGCCGGGTGATCCCCGGCCTGAGCTCCACGGCACCCGCCGTCGCTTCCGGGCGGCCGAGGTGGAGCATGGCCCCCCTGCGGGTCGCCACCACCCCGCGGCCGAGCTGGGCGGAGGCGGCCTCGTGCCGGGCGACGGCCATGGCCCGGGCGACGGCGTCGGCGGTCTGCGGGGCGCCCAGCGCGGCGAGCATGGAGCGGAGGGCCCTGGTGGCCACGGCCTCCGGCAGGGCCAAGAGCTCCCCCACCGCCACGGCCAGCCCCTCCGGGGTCTCCCGCGGGGCGACCGAGGCGGACAGGGAGTCGAGCAGGTCGGCGTCTGCGGACAGGATCTCCGACGACCGGGCCACCGTGTCCACGAGGTCCGGGTTTAGGGCGCGCAGCAGCGGGACCACCCGGGTGCGGATGTGGGTGCGGGCGAGCGCGGGATCGAGGTTCATCGGGTCGTCCACGAACGGCAGACCGGCCAGGGCGGCGATCTCCCGGGTGACGTCCCGGCTGATCCCGAGCATCGGCCGGTGGGCACGGCCGTGCCGGGGGATCCCCGCCAGCCCACGGGTCCCGGCCCCCCGGACCAGGTTGAGGATCACCGTCTCCAGGTTGTCGTCGGCGGTGTGTGCGGTGAGCAGCGCCTCGCCCGCCCCAACCTCCTCCTCCAGGGCGGCGTAACGGGCGATGCGGGCGGCGTTCTCCGGCGAGGCGATGTCGGGCACCTCCACCTCTACGACCTTCAGGGGCATCCCGATGCGATCCGCGATCGCCCCGGCGGCGCGGCGCATCGTCGGCGAGGCGGGGAAGCCGTGGTCGACATGGACGGCGCGGACCTTCCGGCTGCCGGCCCGGGCGAGGAGCCAGGCGAGGGCGGCGGAGTCGGCGCCGCCGGAGAGGGCAACGACGAGGTCGCCGTCGGGCAGGTCGAGACGCGGGTAGGTCTCGGCGGCGAGGGCGTTCAGGCGACGCGTCTCAACCATCGCTCGGGGTGACGGATCTCCTCGAGGGTGGGCAGCGCCTCCGGCGAGGAGAAGGCCAGGTTGACCGTCTCCCAGGAGGCCTCGCGCTCCACGGTCTCCACCCAGCGCTCGCCCTCCCGGTACTGCTGTGTCTTCATCTCCAGGCCGGTGAGCCTGAAGAAGGCGGCGGTGCGCTTGTCGACGCGGCGCTCCTTGAGGATCCGGCTCATCCGCCCCTGGGAGCGCAGGTGCTCGGCGCCGATGCGGTCCATCACGTAGTGGCCGTGGCCCTCCAGCAGCGACATCAGGGCCTGGACCCGGTCGATGACGGCTCCCTGCTCGGGGGTGGAGAACAGGCCGAGGATGCCCCGCTGGTCGATCAGCGGCTCCCCGGCGAGACGGCGCTCGGCGATCTCGGAGAAGATCCGCTGCCAGCGGCCCGGCTCCGGCTTGGAGGCCTCCACCAGCTCGCGGACCAGCCCCTCGAAGTGGCCTCGCAGCCACGGGACCCCCTGGAACTGGGCCCGGTGGGTCATCTCGTGGAGGGCGACCCACAGGCGGAACTCCGCCGGAGGGAAGTGGTAGCGCCGCTCCATCTGGAGGATGTTCGCCCCGACATAGGCGACGGTGTCGGCGGGCTCACCGCCGGGCAGCACCAGCTCGTACTGGCCGAGGACGCGCTGGGAGAGGACGGAGAGGATGAGGGCGGTCTCCCGCCGGATGATGCGGCCCGCGATCTCCGGGTCGCGGCCGGCCCGGGCCAGGCGCTCCTCCACCTGGACGCGCACGGGCTCGACCATGTGGTTGAAGGAGGCGACGTTGCGGTCGACCCACTCGAGACGGGTGACCACGGCGGTGGTGGGCTCCCCGGGGAGGTCGAGACCGGTGCCCTCGGCCACGAGGGGCGAGACCTTCCGGGTCACCTCCTCCATCTCGGCGACGAGCGCGTCGTGGAGGTAGGTGTCGGCGAGCGGATAGGAACCGGCCAGTCGAGCGAGGAGGCGGTCCTCGACGGACCGGAGGAGGGTCACTCCTCGACGATGCGGTACCGCTTCCGCACCACGTCGGTGAAGTACTTCACCGAGGTGACCACGATCACCAGGCCGGCGATGACCAGGCCGGTGGGGATGAGGTAGCGGTACGTCCACTGGGGCGTGTTGTCCGCCTCGGGCAGCGTCTCGACGGGTATGGCCGGGACGATGTTCTCGGTCGCGACCGTGGTGGTCGTCCCCTCCTGGGCGAACGCGGGGAGGGCGAGCGTGAAGAGGAAGACGAGGATGGCGACCAGGACGGCCTTGTTCAGCAGCGACCGAGCACGCTTCATAGCCGGGAGCCTAATCCCGCTGCGGGCAGGGGCGAACTTCAGGCCTGCGCCTCGGTGGCGATGGCGGCGCGGATCCGGGCGATGATCTCCTCGGGGACGTCCTCGTCGAGCTTGGTCCGGATGACCTCGCGGAGCCTGCGCTCGAAATCGAAGGGCCGGTCGCACCCGCCACACTCGGCCAGGTGTGCCCGGATCTCCTCTGCGCTCACCTCGTCCATCTCGCGGTCGAGATAGGCGTAGAGGTTCGCCAGCGCTTCGTCACAGTTCCGGCTCATGGCGGTTCCGCCTCTCCGGGGACAGGCCTCGCTGCTCCGCGTAATCCCACAACCTCTTCTGCATGGCCTTTCTTCCCCGATGCAGCCGGGACATCACCGTACCGATCGGGATGTCGAGGATCTCGGCTATCTCCTTGTAGGAGAAACCCTCGAGGTCGGCGAGCAGCACGGGGATGCGGAAAATCTCCGGGAGCTCCTCCACCGCCCTCTTTATGTCCTCCTCCACCAGCCCGTCGAGCACCCGCTCCTCGGCGCTTCGGGAAGCCTCGCCCGAGTCCCCGGAGGCGATGCGGCGGTACATGTACAGGTCCTCCACGTCCCCCAGCTCCGACTCGCGCGGGCGGCGCGAGTCGGCCCGGTACTTGTTGATGAACGTGTTGGTGAGGATCCGGTACAGCCAGGCCTTGAGGTTGGTGCCCTCCTCGAACGAGTCGTAGGCCCGGTACGCCTTCAGGAACGTCTCCTGCACCAGATCCTCGGCGTCCTGCGGGTTGCGGGTCATCCGCACCGCAGCCGAGTACAGCTGGCGGGCGTACTGAAGGGCATCCTCCTCGAATCTCGCCTGGTCGGCCATGTGCGTTGGCACGCTAGCCGGTGGCTTTCGGGACTTTGGCCCCTAACCGGAAGACGGCGCCGCCGGTGAGATTCGGGACATGACGACACCCGACTCAAACGCGAGCGGAAGGACGTTCGAACGTCTCCTCTTCCTGCTCGGTCTGGTCTCCGTGGTGGTTGCGTTCCTGGCGGGCATGGCTTCCGTGCGTGCCGGGGGCGACGGCGCCGGCGGCACCGACGACGGCACCGGGACGACGGCCCCGCCGGCCGCACAGCCCCAGGTGTACACCTATGTGTTGAACGAGTTCAGGACGCAAGGCCCACCCGAGACCCCGCCCGGCCCGGGGACCTCTGGGGGCCCCAACACAGACGGG
>QGUS01000407.1 GCA_003242515.1 Actinomycetota bacterium | reverse complement strand
GAGGGAGATGACGGCGACCTCGGTGGTGCCACCGCCGATGTCGACGACCATCGACCCCGAGGGCTCGGCGATCGGGAGGCCGGAGCCGATGGCCGCGGCCATGGGCTCCTCGATGGTGTAGGCCCGCCGGGCGCCGGCGTGATAGGCGGCCTCCTCGACGGCGCGCCGCTCCACCGGGGTGATGCCGGACGGGACGCAGACGACGATGCGAGGCCGCGCCCACCGACGGTGGTGGACCTTCTGGATGAAGTAGCGGAGCATCTTCTCCGTGATGTCGAAGTCGGCGATGACGCCGTCACGGAGGGGGCGGATGGCGGTGATGTTGGCCGGGGTCCGGCCGATCATCCGCTTCGCCTCCATGCCCACCGCCAGGGCGCGGTTGTTCTGGCTGTTGATGGCGACCACGGAGGGCTCGTTGAGCACGATGCCCTTCCCCCGGACGTAGACCAGGGTGTTGGCCGTACCGAGATCGATGGCCATGTCCTGGCCGGTGAATGAGAAAAAGGTTTCAGCCATAACTGGCGTCTCCCGACTCCGGGGGTGGTCGTTCGGAGTCTAGAGGTGGTCTCCCTCTTGTGGCCACACAGCCGCTCCCTCATTCCCCATCGCCTCCGGCGACGGGGACAGGGGCTGAAACCTCTCGGGCGGCACGGCGGGTACCCCGTACCCGACGACTCCGGTCGCGGTATGGGGTACGGGGTGTCTACTGCTCGCCGAAGAAGATGCCCAGCTCGCGCTCGGCGCTCTCCGGGCTGTCCGAGCCGTGGACCAGGTTGCGGGTCACGGCGAGCCCGTAGTCGGCCCGGATGGTGCCCGGGTCCGCCTGGAGCGGATTGGTGGCGCCCATCAGCGTCCGGACGACGGAGACCGCCGACTCGCCGGCCCACTGCATCGCCACCACGGGGCCCGAGGTGATGAACTCGAGCAGCTCCGGGAAGAAGGGCTTCTCGACGTGCTCGGCGTAGTGCCGGCGGGCGAGCTCCTCGTCGATCGTCAGCATGCGCATCTTCTCGAGACGCAGGCCCTTGCGCTCGAACCGGGAGATGATCTCCCCCACCAGACCGCGCTCCACCCCGTCGGGCTTGATCATCACGAAAGTACGTTCGTCAGCCATTGCGGCGGAACGGTATCGAAGCCGGAGGGCTAGGGCGAAGTCAGTCGGCGTCGAACAGGTCCCGCACCTCGCCGACGAGGTACAGCGAACCGCACGCCAGGACCGCTCCCTCCGGCCCCGCCTCGGCCCGTGCCATGTCCACGGCGTGGGTGACCTCGTCAGCGGTGAGGATGGGACCCTGGAACACCCTGCGGGCCTGCTCCGCGAGCTCCGCCGGTGGCGTCGCCCTGGGGTAGTCGACGGCGGTCATGATCATCCCCTCGGCGATCGGGGCCAGCCTGGCGAGCATCCGGGAGACGTCCTTGTCCCCCATCGCCCCCAAAACCAACTGCCCGGTGGTGGGCGGACACTCCTCCCCGAGGGGCGAGGCGAGCACCTCGATACCCTGCTCGGTGTGGGCTCCCTCGGGCAT
>QGUS01000406.1 GCA_003242515.1 Actinomycetota bacterium | reverse complement strand
CTACGTAAGGTTCTAGCCATGGCCACGAAACACCCAGCGAAAACCAGCGGAACCCCGGTCCGTGTCGCATTCGGGGTCATGGCAGGCGCCCTCGCCCTGGGCGCGCTGCTCAACGCACCGTCGCTGGTGGCGGCGGCCACGGCCCAGCCACCCGGCCCCGTCCGCACCGTGGCCCTGCCGGTGGCCGAAGGCCTCGGCCGGGTCGGCGAGGCGCTGCGGCTCGACCGGCTCCACGCGTGGTTCACCTCCCTGGCCCACCCGGAGCGCACCGGCCAGGGGGAGGGCCCGCGGCCGGTCTTCGTCCCGACGCCCAACAGGAAGGCCACCCTGTTGGTGGCAGGGGACTCGCTGGTCGACCCGTTCGGCCCGGAGATGGTGGCGCTCGCCGAGGCGACCGGTCTCGTCACGGGTCGCTGGGAGGTGCAGTACTCGAGCGGGCTGACCAGACCTCAGCTCTTCGACTGGTCCGACTGGCTCGAAGAGGACCTGGTCGGTGTCGACATGGTGGTCTTCATGGTCGGGGCCAACGACAGCCAGCCCATCGAGACCCCGAGCGGATGGGCGTCCACGGGCACGCCGGAGTGGGCGGCGGAATACGGGCGGAGGGTCGACGAGATGATGACCCTGCTCGAGTCCCGGGTCGCCACCGTGTACTGGGTGGGTCAGCCCATCGGAAGGTCTTCGGAGCACTCGGCCCGGATGGCGGTCCTCAACGACATCTACGGAGAGGTCGCCACCGGCCACGACCGGGTCAGGTATGTGGACAGCTGGGAGGTCTTCACCGACCCCGACGGCGCCTACTCCGACTTCCTGACCGACGAGACGGGACGGCTGGTCCTGATGCGCCAGCCCGACGGCATCCACTTCACCCCGGAAGGGGCGAGAAAGCTGGCACAGAGGGTGCTCGACGTGATCGGGGCCGACTGGGCGATCGCCCGGTGACCCTCAGGTGTGGTCCACCAGATAGTCGGCGGCGTCGTCGATGGTGAGGAAGCGGGCCACGTCCCGCTGGGGGATCTCGAGACCGGTCTCCTGGCCGATGCCCAGCAGCCACGCCAGGTAGTCCATGGAGTCGAGGTCGATCTGCTCGGTGAGATCGAGGGTGTGGTCGACGGTGGCCGGGTCGACCTCGGGGGCGATGTCGGCGAGCACCCGGAAGATGACGGCTTTGGCTTCGTCGATGGTCATGTGTCCTCGCCTTCCAGGGTCGACAGGTCTCCGGTGGGCAGTCCCAGCTCCCACGCCTTGAGGAGCCGGCGCATGATCTTGCCCGATCTCGTCAGGGGAAGCTGGGGCTCGTAGGCGATCTGACGCGGGGCGATGGAGGCGCCGAGCCGGACGCGGGCCCACGCCATGAGCTCCTTCTCCAGCTCCTCGCTCCACTGATAGCCGGAGTGCAGGGTCACGAACGCCTTGACCACCTCGCCCGCGACCTCGTCGGGGATGCCGATGACCCCGGCCTCGGCGACGGCGGGGTGCTCCATGAGGGCGGACTCCACCTCGAAGGGCCCGATGAGATGGCCCGCC
>QGUS01000405.1 GCA_003242515.1 Actinomycetota bacterium | reverse complement strand
CTCGTCACGGTCACGGTCACGGAGGCCCCGGGGGCGACGAACTCGTTCAGGCGCGCCCGCACCTCGTACCGGTGGTTCGCGATCGAGAGGAGCGTGCCGGTGATGGCGTGGGCGAACTCCGTGTCGGAGGTGTTCCCCAGGTACTGGGTCGGATTCGGCCCCGGCGTGTAGTAGATGTCGTAGGTGACGTCGCCGGGACTCGCCGAGGGCTGCCATCTCAGGAAGACGTCCACCTTCAGCAGGCTCAGGAACGCCTCGCACCTCCGTTGCACCCCGGTCGCAGGCTGGAGGACGACGGCCCCGAAGGAGCTGTCCTCGTTGTCCGTGGTAGCGGCGAACGCCGCCGTCGACGAGACCAGCACCAGCAGGGTCAGCACCGCTCCGGCCACGGCGACCAGGAGGCGGCGCTTGCGGACCAGCAGCATGGCCAGGCCGGTGACCGCCCCGATGGTGCCCATGACCAGGGGCGGGTGGGAGGCGATGACGCGGGGGAAGCCGATGTAGGGGACGAGTAGCCGCCCGACCCCGTGGACGGCCTCGGGTGAGACCGGCGTCGAGTCGGCGGAGCGGTTGGCGTCGCCCTTGGTCTGGTAGGTGCCGTCCTCGTTGACGCCGGCCACCCGGTGGGTGACCAGGCCCCGGTCGGTGTGGAAGGCGATCACGGCGCCCGGTACCGGCTCGGCGCCCTTCTCGAACAGGACGATGTCGCCCGCCCGGATCGACGGGGACATGGAGCCCGAGACGACCACCACCGGGTGCCATCCCTGGGTCACGGTCGGGACCGCCACCCAGGCGACCATCGCCGCCAGGTAGGACAGGACGAACCAGACGAAGCCGACGGCCAGCTCGACCCGGAGGTTCGGCCGCTCGTGCCGGCCCCGCCGCGGGCCGAGCGCGGTCACGGGACCCGCTGCAGAGGGCGCTTCGGGCCCCGTGACCGTCATCTCATCCCCTGGCCTGACCCGACCTCAGGACTGGACTTCCCAGACGAACGAGAGGTCGGTGAGGGAGGCTCCCTGGGTGGTGTCGGGAGCGTTCTCGTCGAATACCACCGTGATCCTGTAGGTGCGCTTCTCGCCGGCGGCCGACGGGTCCCACGAGCCCACGCCGCTGGCGTAGTCGGTGTGGTCGGCGAGGAAGTCGTCCATCGACCCGTCGAAGATCGTGCTCTGGCCGCCGAAGCCGCTGCAGTCGGCGTAGTTGCCGCCGACGCCCTGCTCGATGGTGACGGCCAGCCACTCAGCGAGGCCGTCGTCGGTGGCGCCGCCGGAGTACACCTTCACCAGGTCGGGGTCGAGCGAGCCGAGGTAGGTCACCTCGATGCAGCGCTCCTCTGCCTGGCCCGGGACCATGTCGTCCACCTCGAAGAGGACCGTTGCGTTCTCGAGTTCGTCGGTCAGATCCACGTCGCCGGTGGCGAAGTAGTTGCCATCGCTCGCCGCGGTGTCGCTGAAGACTGCATGGGAGGTAGTGAGGACCACGACACCGCTGAGCAGGATGCCGGCGAGCACCGCCAGGAAGGTGATGA
>QGUS01000129.1 GCA_003242515.1 Actinomycetota bacterium | reverse complement strand
GTCCATCGACGAGCGGGTCAACAAGTACATGTGGTTCGGCACCACCAAGGTCTTCGACAGGTTCCACTTCATCTTCGAGGACACCCCGGCCGGGATGGTGTGGGCGCACATCTACCCGTACTCGGACGAGGGGAGCACCTTCATCGTCGAGATGGCGCCCGGCACCTGGCGGGAGCTGGGCCTCGACGCCACCGAGCACGAGTCCTTCCCGCCGGGGGTCAGTGACGAGCTCGCCCTCGCCAGGTGCCAGGAGCTGTTCGCCGGCCACCTCGACGGTCACCCGCTCGTCGGCAACAACTCCAAGTGGCTGGTCTTCCCGACCATCAAGTGCGAGCGGTGGCACCACGGCAACGTCGTCCTCATGGGCGACGCCATCCACACCGCCCACTACTCGGTGGGCTCCGGCACCAAGCTGGCCATGGAGGACGCCATCTCCCTCGCCGGTCACCTCGCCAGGGGAGGCCCGATCGAGGAGGCCTTCGCCGCCTACGAAGCGGACCGGCGTCCCGCCGTGGACAGCCTGCAACGGGCGGCCAAGGCGAGCCTGGAGTGGTTCGAGGGCGCCGACCGCTACCGGCACATGGAGCCCGAACAGTTCGCCTTCAGCCTCCTCACCCGGAGCCAGCGGGTCACCTACGACAACCTGCGTCTCCGCGACCCCGGCTACATGGAGGCCGTTGACCGGTGGTACGCCGCCTCCGACCACGGCTGCCCCGTCGAGGTGGGCCCGGAGGTCCCGCCGATGTTCCACCCGTTCCAGCTCCGGGACCTGGTGCTGGAGAACCGCATCGTGGTCTCGCCCATGGACCAGTACTCGGCGGGGGAGGACGGCGTCCCCAACGAGTGGCACCTGGTCCACCTGGGGAGCCGCGCCGTCGGGGGCGCCGGCCTGGTGATGACCGAGATGGTCTGTGTCACGCCGCAGGGCCGGATCTCGCCGGGGGACACCGGGATGTGGTCCGACGAGCAGGAGGTCGCCTGGAAGCGGATCGTCGACTTCGTTCACACCCACACGAAGGCGAAGATCGGCCTCCAGCTCGGGCACTCCGGGCGCAAGGGCTCCACGAAGCGGATGTGGGAGGGCGACACCGACCCGCTCGACGAGGGCAACTGGGAGATCATCGCCCCGTCACCCATCCCGTACCGGCCCGACTCGCAGGTGCCCCGGGAGATGACCCGGAGGGACATGGACGAGGTCCGGGACGCCTTCGTCGCCGCCGCGGAGCGGGGGAAGCGGGCCGGGTTCGACCTGCTGGAGCTCCACTACGCCCACGGCTACCTGATGTCGAGCTTCCTCACCCCGCTCGCCAACCGGCGGACCGACGGGTACGGGGGGAGCCTGGAGAACCGGATGAGGTACCCGCTCGAGGTGGTGGACGCGGTCAGGGACGTCTGGGACGGCCCGCTGTCGGTCCGCATCTCCGCCACCGACTGGGTCCCGGGCGGGTTCGACGGCGACGACGCCGTGGCGCTGGCCCGCGCCCTCAAGGAGCACGGCGTGGACATCGTCGACGTCTCCACGGGCCAGACCTCGATCGACGCCCGGCCCGAGTACGGGAGGCTGTACCAGACCCCGTTCAGTGACCGGATCCGCCACGAGGTGGGGATCCCCACGATGACGGTGGGTGGAGTGTCGTCGATCGACGACGTCCACAACATCCTGGTGGCGGGCCGGGCCGACCTGTGCCTCCTGGCCCGACCCCATCTCGTCGACCCGTACTGGACGCTCAACGCGGCGATCGACCTCGGGTACACGGGCCACCACTTCCCCAAGCAGTACCTGTCGGGCCTGAACGCGCGCCGCCGCCCGCAGGAGCCGATCCCGCCGGACGTCTTCCGGCGGTAGGGCGGAGCGGATCCACCCCCGACCCTCATCGGTTCGGGTTGGGGGACCAATACCCTGCTCGTGTGGAAGCCGCGCAGTTGGGGACCGTCGCCCTGTGGGCATCGACCGCCGCGGCCGCCGTCTCCGTGGTCCATCGCCCCCGGGCCTTCCTGAGGGTCGCCGCCGCCCTGGCGGGGCTGGCGACGGTCGTGCTGGCGGTGGCGCTGCTCCGCCACGACTTCTCCCTCGCCTACGTGGCGCGGACCACCAGCCTCCGCACCCCGTGGCCATACCGCCTCGCCGCCATGTGGGGCGGCATGGAGGGGTCGATGCTCTTCTACACGGCCATGCTGCTCGCCGTCGGGGCCTGGGGTGTTCGCCGCAAGGGGAACCTGGAGCACGGCGTCGTGGGCGGGGCCGGGCTGGCAGCCCTACTGCTCACCGTCCTCGCCACCACGCCGTTCGAGCGGCTCCCCATTCCCGCCGTGGACGGCCAGGGCCTGCTGGCGATCCTCCAGCACCCGGCGATGATCTACCACCCGCCGGTCCTGTACCTGGGCCTCACCTGGCTGGTCGTCCCCTTCGCCCTGGTCCTCGGTGCGCTTGCCCGGGGGGACCGGGCCCGCGACTGGATCCCGGAGGCGAGGCGGGCGTCACTGTGGCCGTGGACCCTCCTCACCCTGGGCATGGTCGCCGGCGCCAACTGGGCCTATGTGGAGCTGGGCTGGGGTGGCTTCTGGGCGTGGGACCCGGTCGAGAACACCTCGCTGATGCCATGGCTGGGGATCACCGCCTTCCTCCACACCTCCCGGGTCACGAGGCGGGATGGGAGGCTCCACCGCTGGACCGTCTTCTTCGCCCTGTTCCCGTTCGCCCTCGGCGTCCTCGGTGTGTACCTCACCCGTTCCGGTGTCACCGGGTCGATCCACTCGTTCGCCGAGGACCCGGTGGTGGCCCGCTCCCTCCTCGCCGCGGCCCTGGCGGCCGGGCTGGGGGTGGCCTGGGTCACCCTGCGCGCCCGTAGGGGCGCCGCATGGGGTCGTGCGGGGTTCACCAGGCCCACCTGGCTCGCCGCGGCCGGCCTGCTGGCCGGCATGGTGATGGCCTTCGTGCTGGTGGGCTCGGCCTACCCGGCATACCGGGCGGTCTTCGGAGGAGACACCCTGATCCTCGATCCCGCCTACTTCGTCACCATGGTCCTGCCGCCGGCGCTCCTGATCGCCCTGCTCCTGGGCTTCGCGATGCAGACCACATGGGCCGGACACGGGGTCCGGAGGGCAGACCTGGCCGCCTTCGCCACCGGTGCGGTCGTGGCGATCGCCGTCATGCTGGCCGTGTCAGAGTCGGTCCCCTGGCCGGGCTTGATCCTCGGGGCCGTGGCCGGGGGAGCGGCCGGCGTCATCGTCTGGCACATCGGAGGGCACCTGACCGACCCCGCCCACCTCGCACACCTCGGCCTGGCCATGGTCCTGGTCGGCGCCGGGGCGAGCGCCCTCGGCACCGAGACGGCCGCCCGCGTCCGCGCGGGAGACACCCTGACCGTGGGATCGCACACCCTGCAGCTGGTCGAGGTGACGACGGGGGAGGAGGCCAACTACGTCTACGCGGAGGGGCGGTTCCTCGTCGACGGGAAGGTCGAGGTCCGCCCCCAGATCCGCGGCTACGAGCGCCAGAGCCTCCCCGTGGCCGAGCCCGCCCTATGGTCGACCCCGTGGCGGGACGTGATCGTCGCCGTGTCGCTGCTCACCCCCGAGGCCGATGGCTTCGACGTGACCGTCTACGTCAGGCCGATGGTGTGGTGGGTGTGGGCCGGGGCCGTGGTTCTGACCCTCGCGGGGCTTGCCGGTCTCGCCGGCCGATCCGGAGCCTCCGCAGGGCGACGTCGAGCGGCCACAGCAGGGCCGCCGCCAGCAGGAACCACCAGCGGAACGACATCCGGCTGACCCCCGACTCCAGGCCGTCGGGGTCGAAGGCCTGGGCCGCCTCGATCTCGCCACGCCCGCCGGTGGCGGCCGAGATCGACGCCATCAACTCGGGGTCCGACGGTCCCGGGAGGTACTCGGCGGCGAACGACCGGGTGGCGATGGCGGTGACGGTGGCGGTCGCACCGTCCGCCCGCTCGAACGCCACGCCCACGGCATAGGTGCCGCCCTGCCGCGCGGACACCTTCCCGACGAACTCGGTGTCGGACACGCGCTCCAGGGCGACCTCCTGGGTGGTGCCGTCGGGCATGGTCACCCGGGCCACCGGCTCCAACCCGGCCTCGAAGGCGTCCTCGCCCTGGAGACGGATGGTCAGGGTCTCGTCGCTGATCGAGGCGTCGACTACTTCGCCCGACGCCCCGCCGAGCGGGAAGGTGTCGCGTACGACGTTGGACCAGAACCCGGCGAAGCCGTCCCAGCCGGCCCAGTCGGCCGCCCACTTGCCGCCGGCGTCGCTGGTCCAGGCGGTCACCTTGCCGAGGCCCACCCGCCACGAGGCGAGCAGGGGGTCGGAGAACTCCCCGATCTGGAGCTGGACGTCGGAGGTCGGCTTCGGGGTCGTGGCCACGAATCCGAGCAGCGGGGGCGCGGAGTCGAGGTTCCGCACGGCCGGGGCGGTCGAGGTGACGGTGGGGAAGAAGGTGCCCTCGTTGATGAAGGTGCGGGAGGCCAGGCGGGCCTCCTTGACGAAGATCTCCGGGATCTCGTTGAGGTCCCGGCCCGGGTAGAAGCGGCCGCGTCCGGCGATGGCGATCTCCTCCAGTGCGTCGATGGCGCCCTCGCCGGTGCCGACGATCGACACCGTGATGCCCTCCTCGGCGAGCTTCTCCACCTCGGCGAGGAGGCTCGCGCCGGCCAGCGGGAACCCCTGCTCCTCGTTGTCGACCTCGATGCTGAAGCCGTCGGTGAACAGGATGATGTGCTTCAGCTCCTTGTTGGACTGCCGGAGCGCCTCGGCGGCCTCCCGGAGGTTGGGGATGATCCGGGTCTCCCCGAACGGGCGGATCCTCCCGATCTGCTCTTCGGCCTGCTCCCTGTCGGGGCTCTCCTGGAGCGGGACCAGCCACCTCCCGGTGCCGCTGAAGGCGAGGACCCCGACCTCGTCCCTCGGGCCGAGTGCCTCCAGCGCCCTGATGGCGCCGGCCTTGGCGATGTCGGTCTTGAGCACGCCACCCGTCGGTCTCTCGAAGCCGCGCTCGTCGCAGTGGCAGGCTCCCATCGACTCGCTGGTGTCGATGAGGAGCACCTGGGCGACGGGGACCTCGCGCTGGGGGTCGACCGCCTCGGCGTCGACGGGGAGGAGGGCCTCGAGCGGGGTGTCCTTGTAGCCGCCCAGCCCGTAGGAGTGGGTGCCGCCGACCACGATCAGGCCGCGTCCGAGGTTGCGGACGTAGCCGTCCAGGGCCTTGAGATGCGACTCCCCGAGCTGGCGGGCGGCGACGTCGACCAGGATCGCCGCCTGGTGGACGGACAGCTCGTCGATCCCGCCGAGCTCCTCGACCCCGATCCGGGTGACCCGGATGTCCGCTGACTCCAGCACCTGGGCGAGGA
>QGUS01000128.1 GCA_003242515.1 Actinomycetota bacterium | reverse complement strand
TGTTTCCCTTGCCGATTAAGGGCTTGTAGGCGCCGAGCAGGAGCTGCTGGCCCGTCTGGCCCCGGGCGTAGAAGGTGCGGGACACCTGGGCGCCGCCGAAGCTGCGGTTGTCGAGGAGGCCGCCATACTCGCGGGCGAACGGGACGCCCTGGGCGGTGGCCTGGTCGATGATGTTCAGCGACAGCTCGGCGAGGCGGTAGACGTTGGCCTCGCGGGCCCGGTAGTCGCCGCCCTTGATGGTGTCGTAGAAGAGGCGGTAGACCGAGTCGCCGTCGTTGTGATAGTTCTTGGCGGCGTTGATACCGCCCTGGGCGGCGATGGAGTGCGCACGCCGCGGCGAGTCGTGGAAGGTGAACACCTCCACCTGGTAGCCCAGCTCACCGAGGGTAGCGGCCGCCGAGGCGCCGGCGAGGCCGGTGCCGACGACGATGACCTTGAACTTCCGCTTGTTGGCGGGGTTGACGAGCCGGACCGAGAACTTGTGGCTCTGCCACTTGTCCTCCAGCGGACCGGCCGGGATCTTGGAGTCGAGGACGATGCTCATGAGAGGAACCCGAAAGCGACTGCGTACGGCGGGAGCAGGAAGCCGACCCACAGCACGGCGGCAAGCGCCGTGGCGAAGGCTCGGCGGATCCCGTTGAACCGCGGGTGGTTGATCCCCATGCTCTGGAACATCGACCAGGCCCCGTGGAACAGGTGGATGGCGAGGACCGTCACGGCCAGCGTGTAGAACGCCAGGGCGAAAGGCCTCTGGAACCCCAGCAGGAAGTTGGCATACACCCTGCCGTGCTCCCACCCCTCAGGCGCCGCCGGCTGAATGCCGAGCGTGAAGTCTGCGAGGTGGAAGATGATGAAGGCGAGGAAGATCACGCCGCTCCACCGCATCGTGCGGCTGGCGTAGCTGGCGGCCACGTAGTTCCGCGGCGACTGGTAGTCGACGGCCCGGGCGCGGTGGTTCATCACCGTGAGGGCGTAAGCGGCGTGCATGTGGAGGAGGAACGCCGCCGCCAGGCCGACCCGGAGCAGCCAGAGCATGACGTGCTCGGGAACGATGGGGGAGAAGAGCTTCCTCAGGGACTCGGCGTAGATGTCGATGTCCGGGACCCCGTCGACGTCGGGGAGGAACATCTTCAGGTTTCCGAGCATGTGGGCGAGGGCGAAACCGATGATCAGGACACCGGTGACGGCCATCACCCACTTCTTGCCCACGGCTGATCGGTAGAACTCGACCGGCAGCGAGGCTCGCTTGGGTTTGCTGCTCGTCGTTGTCACTGGAAAACCCATTATGACAACTTTGTGAGGCCCCTCCGCCGTCAGACGCGGCCGGCGTGCTCGTGCCCCTGCCTGGGTCCCTCTCCCGACGGCACGGGAGCGGATCGGGGAGTGCCGCGGGAGGTGGGGGAGGAGGCCGCGGTCGGAGCGAGCCAGGCGGGGTTCGGCGGCTCCGACATCGCCAACCGCGGATCGACACCGTCGGCTTCCGTGTCCCGACCCATGGGGGCAGGCGGGCGGAGATCCCGGCGACGACGGCATCCCTCTTGACGGCGCGCGCGGTCTCCCATAATGTCACGCGTGTAATTACACGGTTGTTAGGAGAGGCCTGATGAAGAAGCTCGTTGAAGCCCTTGCTGTAGGCGAGCTCTCCTGGCAGGACTACGCCAACTGCCGTGGTGCCGACGCGGACCTCTTCTTCCCGGAGCGGGGTGCTTCCACCCGCAAGGCGAAGGCGATCTGCGCCGAGTGCGAGGTGAGGCAGCAGTGCCTGGACTACGCCATCGAGATGGGCGAGAAGTTCGGGATCTGGGGTGGCCTCAGCGAGCGCGAGCGCAGGAAGGTGCGTCGGGAGCGGGCCATCCGCGAGCGCAAGGTCGGCTGATCGCTCACAGATAGAGCCCGGAGGGCTCGTCGTCCCCCCGACGCGGTCTCTCCAGCGCCTGTCTCTGGGCCTGAGCCTGCATCTGGGCCAGCTGGGCCTGGGCGGCCATCTGCTGGCTCCAGAGCGTCGCCTGGATCCCGTGGAACAGGCCTTCCAGCCATCCGATGAGCTGGGCCTGCGCCACGCGGAGCTCCGACTCGGTGGCCCCCTCCCGGGACAGCGGGATCATCATGTCCCTGAACTCCTCCTGGAGGTCGGCGGAGAGGATCTCCGCCAGCTCGGCCACGGACCGTTCGTAGACCTCTGCCATGCGGAGCCGCCCGCCCTCGTCGAGGGGTGCCTGCCGTGCCTCCTCGAGCATGGCGCGGGTCATCGACGCGATGCGGAGCAGCTTGGAGGGCTCGGTGATGAGCGACTCCTCCTCAACCGGCTGATGGACTTCATCCACCTGATGGATCTCGGTCTGGGGGCGAGGCTCCTGCGTCATCGTCATTGACCTTACCCGTCACGGCGCGTTGCTCCCCGGTGCGTTACCTTGCCGGTCGCATGCTCCCGCTGGTCACCTTCACCGTCGCCTACACCGGGGTCCTCCTCGTCTACGGCCTGATGGCGGACAGCCCCCTCACCGTGCTCTACACCGGCGTCAACGTCGGGCTGATGCTCGTGCTGGCGTGGTTGCACCGCAGCATCGGCTGGTCGAGGGCCTCCCTGTGGCTGGCCTCCGTCGCGGGTCTGGGCAACATGCTCGGCGGGGTGCTCCTGGTCGATGGCCAGACCCTCTACATGTACCCGGTCCTCGGCTCGCTCCACTACGACAAGGTCTTCCACTTCCTCGCCTGCGCGCTGCTCAGCCCGCTCGCCTGGGAGACGGTGGCGAGGACGGTCCGGCCCGACGCCCGCGGCGGCATCACCGGCCTGCCGCTCGTGGTCTGGCTGTGCGTCATGGGCGGGGGAGCGGGCGTGGAGATCGCCGAGTTCATCGGGGCGAGCATGGGCGACATGAACGTGGGCGACTACGCCAACAACGCCGTCGACCTGGTGGCCAACGGCCTCGGCGCCCTCGTCGGCACCGCGATCGTCTCCGGTTCGCGCCGCCGCAGCCTCAAGCCGGCTCGTTAGCCTCCAGCCATGCGCAACCCCTTACGGGCGCTGGTCCAGGCGCCGGTGGTCCAGCGTGTCGCCTGGCATGTCCGCCAGATGCGGTCGCGCATCGAAGGCGGATTCTTCCGCCCGCTCCTCATCGCCCTCGCCATCACGCTGCTCGTGTCCAGCGCGGTGGTGTGGTTCTTCGAGACCGACCGGACCCTGGTCAGCCTCGGCCAGTCGCTCTACTGGTCGGCGACCACGGTCCTGGGCCAGGGCGATGCGGCGTTCGCCTCGGGGCCGGTCGGCTGGGTGGTGGGCTGGCTGCTGGGACTGTTTGGCGTGGGCATCGTGGCGACCATCACCGGTGTGCTGGTCGGCTTCGTCATCGAATACCTCATGAAGGAGGGACAGGGGATGGGCGCTTCCGGATACCGGGACCACGTGGTCGTGTGCGGGTGGAACCCAACGGCCAGGGAGTTGGTCGACGAACTGGCGGCGGACGAGAGCACGACCCGGATCGTCGTGCTGTGCGGCGAGGAGAAGTCGCCGACCAGCAAGGCGTACTTCGTTCACGGTGACGCCACCGACGAGGAGGACCTGAAGCGAGCGGGGATCGAGTACGCCCGGGCCGCCATCGTCTGCCCGTCGGACGCCTCCAACGAGGCGGACATCCACTCCATCCTCACCGTCCTCGCCATCGAGACGCTCGCCCCGCAGGTGCGCACCGTCGTGGAGGTGAACAACCCGGCGAACGTCCCGCATTTCCGCCGGGACAACGTCGACGAGCTGCTGGTCACGTCGAAGCTGTCGTCCCGCCTGCTCGCCCGCTCCGCCCTGTACCCGGGGATCGCCTAGATCGTCACCGACATCGTCGGCGGCCATGGCGACGAGGACGAGGCCGAGCTCTACCGGGTGAAGATCCCAGCGCAGGCGGTGGGGTCGTCCACCCTGGAGCTGGCGACCCTGATGCGCCAGGAGCACCACGCCACGGTGCTCGCCGTGATCCGGGGCGGGAAGTCGTACCCGAACCCGCCGCACGGGTTCCGCGTCGAAGAGGGAGACGAGCTGGTGGTGATGGCCAACGAGCTCGGGTCGATGGAGCCGGTGGTCGGGGCCGCCGCGACGAGGGGCGGGGCCGACCCCGGGCTCGGGATGGACCCCGCCCCTTCACCGGCCTGTACAGTGGAACTGTCGCGGAGTAACCCTGGGATACAGCCGCCGGCGCCGAAGAAGTGCCAGATGCCGTCGGAGCGGATGCCGGTCCGCCAGTAGGCATAGGCGCCCCACCCGTCACGCATCTCGGCGATCAGGTCGTCGCTCATGATGGCGGTCAGCTCGTCGACGTGCTCCTGGGGGATCTCATCCCACGAGTCGTAGGCGAAGGCGGCGGGCCACACGTACCACGTGTGGTCCTCGTTCTCCTGGACGCCGTAGGACAGGTCCAGGATCTGGAGCAGCAGGCCCAGCTTGCCGTCGCCCTCCTCCTCCCAGCGGACCAGCTCGTCGAACCGGCCGCCGCCGAAGTGGGTGATGAAGAACTCGGGCGAGATGGCGTCCAGGGCCTCGAGGTCGCACGCCATGGCCGCCTCGATGATCTGACGCCGGGTCTCCGCCACCGCCTCGGGCAGGCCCTCCTGCTCCCGGGGACGGGGGACGCCGGTCGCCGAGCACTGCGCCACCGGAGCGCTCACGCTCGGCTCAGTCGTCGGGACCGTCGTGGTGCCCCCGGAGCCAACGGGGATGGTCGGGCCCGTCGCCGTGCCACGGAGCAGGCCCGGCAGCACGCCGACGGCGAGGGCCACGACGGCGAAGGCGCCGGCGAATGCCAGCCACCCGCGGGCGGGAGCGGTCCTGTTCCTGGCGCCGGGGAGCGGCGGCGGGGTCATCGTCCTGGCCGCCTGCCGGACCTCCTCTGCGGCCTGATGCAGCTTTCTGTCGAGAGCGTCGAAGTCGGACATGTTCACTCCTCGTTCCAATCGGTGAGGCGGTCCTTCAGGGCCGTGCGCGCCCGGTGCAGGTGGGCCTTGACCGCCCCGGCCGAGCAACCCATCGCGTCGGCGATCTCCTCGATGGAGAGCTGTCCCACGTAGTGGAGGACGACCGCCTGCTGCTGTCTGCGGGGGAGCCGGCGCACCTCGTTCCAGACCTCCTGCGTGGGGAGGCTGAGATCCGCCTGGACGCCCCGGTGCGGGTCATGCCCCGCCCGGTCCACGGCGCGCCGCTCGGCGCCCAGGCGGCGGCGTAGCGAGGTGGCCCTGTTGATCAGGACCCGGCGCACCCAGGCGCGCGGATCGTCGTAGCGGGAGACCCGGTCCCAGTGCCGGTGGGCGGCAGCAAATGCCTCCTGGGCGAGGTCCTCCGCAGCCGACCGGTCCCTTTTACAAATCTTCCGACCCCCGGACACCGAATAAATATCTTATTCCGT
>QGUS01000404.1 GCA_003242515.1 Actinomycetota bacterium | reverse complement strand
CCGCGGGGCCGCGCTCCGGTGCCGGTTCCTTCCTCCACCGGCTTCACCGCCCGGGGGAGGAGCCTTCAGGCGCCCTTGATCTGGAGCCCGGCCAGGAGGCGTTGGGACGCCTCGGTGATCTCGGCCACGGCGCGGCGGAAGACCTCCTCGTTGTGTGGCGCCGGCTTGCTGAACCCGGAGATCTTGCGGACGAACTGCAGCGCGGCCGCCTCGATGTCCTCCACCGGGGCCGGCGTCGCGCCCTCACGGAGACGCTTTATCGATCTGCACACGACGCCAAACCTATCGGCGCCGGCGCGATCTCTCCACCTCCGAGGAGATGACGGCCAGGAGGAGGAGCCCGACCAGGGGGACGTCCCGCACCGCATCCTGGCCATGCAGCAGCGCCATGAGGAACGCCGCCACGGCCAGCAGCGCCCGGGCCCCGTGGAGGCGGCCCTGCTCCATCCGCCATGCGGCCCTGGCGTCGACGACGCTCCACGGCTCCGGAGGGGTGCGGAGGAGCGCGAGGATCGCCGCCACCCCGGCCGCCGCCACCACCCAGGGCTCCACCCGGACCACCGGAACCGAGAAGGCGCGGGTCGCCGTGGCGACGAGCGTTGCCCCCACCACCGCTGCCGACGCGGTGAGCACCGGCGCCAGGTCGGGGCTCCCGGCGAGCCGTGCGTCCGCGTAGATGGCCACCGCCAGCGCCACCGCGGCCACCCAGCCCACACGCGTGAACGAGACCGCCGCCGCCAGGATGCCGAGCACCACCAGGTCGGTGGAGACGGGCCGGCGGCCCGTGGAGTTGAGGACCAGCCGAGTGGCGAGGATCAGGGCCGCCGCGGCCAGCAGCTCCGGCCCCGGTCGGCCGCTCAACACCCAGACGCCGGCTCCGGCGGCCGCGAGGTGCGCGGTCAGGTACCGGTCGGGGTCGACCTCACGGGCCAGCGACCACAAGACGAGGGCGTGCACCGGCGCCCACATCATCCCGTCGGGCGCGCCGTCCGCCCACCGGTAGCCGGCGGCTGCTGCCACGAGGGCGGCCAGGGCGAAGGGGATCCGGTTCGACCACAGGGAGAAGTCGAAGGGCCGGGCCACGTGGGAGCGGAACCTCACACGACGATTCTGGCCCGAAACCGGCGTTGCCACGGGAACGGCGCCGGGGTTTCCTACCCTCAGGGGAGTGAACAACCCCCTGAGGAGCCTGCGTCGCGTCCCGGTCGCCGGTGTCCTCGCCGAACGCGAGATGGGCGGGTTCCTGTTCATCTCCGCCTTGGTCGGCGTGGGCGTCGGCGTGGGCGCAGCTGCCCTGGTGTTCCTCCTCGACACCTTCGACCGTCTGCTCGAACCCGTCTTCGGCCCGCTGTTCGACCCGGAGACCCACGGCTGGTTCCACCCGATGCGGGCGGCGGTGTTCGCGTCGATCCCCGTCGGCCTGCTGCTGGCGTGGTGGGTCGCCCGCCGGTTCGCCCCCGAGGTCGGCGGCGACGGGGGGCCGCAGGGGGTCGAGTCCCTCACCGTCCACGGGGGCGGCATCGGGGGCCGGGGGGTCCCCTT
>QGUS01000403.1 GCA_003242515.1 Actinomycetota bacterium | reverse complement strand
GGGACGTGGAGCAGGCCGCGGAGGCGGTGCGCGGGCTCACGGGAGTGGCGGACGTGTATCCGTCGGAGCACCGGCTCGACGTGATGGCCGCCGAGGCCTCGTCCCTCCTCCCGGCCCTCCTCGCCCGCATCGGCGAGGCGGGCGGGCATGTGAGCGGCGTGGAGGTGGAGGAGCCGAACCTCGAGGCGGTGTTCCTCCACCTGACGGGCAAAGCCCTACGGGACTGAGATGTTCGCAGCCGCCCGTCTCATCGCCGCCAAGGACCTGAGACTGAGGCTGCGGGACAGGTCGTTCCTCATCGTCGGGATCATCGCCCCGCTGGGCCTGGCGTTCATCTTCAACCTGATCTTCGGCGGCTTCCTCGTCCCCGGCGGCCTCGACCTCCAGTATGGGATCGTCGACCTCGACCGGAGCCAGAGCTCGCAGGCGCTCGGGGAGGTCCTGGACCAGATCGAGGCCGAGGGCTTCATCGAGGTGTTCCGGTACGACGACCGTGACGCCGCCATCGCCGCCGTCGAGGACGAGGAGATCGACGCCTTCATGCTGGTCCCGTCCGGGTTCGACGAGGCGCTGGCCGCGGGGAAGCCGACCCTCGAGGTGATCGGCGACATCGACCAGGGGACGGCGACCTCGGTCGCGGCCGCCATCGCCCGGCAGTACGGGGCCGGTGTCGACGCGGCCCGGCTCGCGGTGGTCACCGCGGCGCAGATCCTCGGCCAGCCACCCACGCCGGACCTCATCGGCCGGCTCGGTGACCCGGCGACCGCGGCGTTCACCGCGGAGGTAGTGGACGTGGACGCCCAGGTCCGCCAGCTCGACGGCACCACCTACCTCACGGCCGGCATGGCCGTCTTCTTCCTATTCTTCACCGTCCAGTCGGCGGTGCTGGGGTTGCTCGACGAGGAGCGTGACGGCACGCTGGTGCGCCTCTTCGCGGCCCCGGTGCGGAGACATGCCGTGATCCTGGGCAAGGCCCTACTCGCCGTCATGCTCGGCATCGTGGCGATGGCGACGCTGATCATCGCCTCGACGTTCCTCATGGGCGCCGAGTGGGGGCCCCCGCTGGGCGTGGCCGTGGTCACCCTGGCCGCGATCGTGGCGGCGTCGTCGATCATCGGAGTCATCGCCGGCCTCGCCCGGACCCCGGAGGCGGCCGAGAATCTCGGCTCGATCATCGCCGTGGTCTTCGGCATGCTGGGCGGGGTCTTCTTCCCGATCGACACCAACGGCGGGGCGCTGGCGCTTCTCTCCTCGTTCACCCCGCATCACTGGTTCCTCAGGGGCCTCGGCGAGATCGCCGGCGGGGCTCCGTGGACCGATGCCCTTCCATCCGCCGGAGTCCTGCTCGGGATCGCCGTGGTCTTCGGGGCCATCGGCTGGTGGTCGCTCAACCGGAGGTTCGAGCGATGAAGGCGCTGGTCATCGCCGGGGCCAACCTGAAACGGATGCTGCGCGAGCGCAGCAACATCTTCTTCGTCTTCATCTTCCCGATCGCGCTCATCCTGCTCATCGGGATCCAGTTCGGCGGCGGCACCGCGCCGAGGA
>QGUS01000402.1 GCA_003242515.1 Actinomycetota bacterium | reverse complement strand
AGCATGGCCGAGTTCGACACGGAGACCATCTAGGTCACGGCGGGCGAGGGCACGGAGATCCGCAGGCACACGCTCGACGAGCTACTGCCTCATCGCTTCGAGCTCTGATCCTCGAAGCGAGGGCGGGGGCCGTGGGCTCCCCGGAGGTGACGCCCGTACGCGGAAGGCCCCGGCCAGATGGCCGGGGCCTTCGACGTGCCCGGTAGCCGCCGGGGCGTGGCCTCAGCGGCTCTCCAGTGCCTCGATGAGCTTGGGGACGACCTGCTGGACGTCGCCGACGATCCCCAGGTCCGCCACCGAGAAGATCGGGGCGTCCGGGTCCTTGTTGACGGCGATGATGGTCGACGAGTCCTTCATGCCGACCAGGTGCTGCATAGCGCCCGAGATGCCGAGGGCGATGTACACGTCGGGCTTCACCGTCTTGCCGGTCTGGCCCACCTGCATGGCGTAGGGAACCCAGCCGGCGTCGACGATGGCGCGGGTGGCACCCGTGGCCGCGCCGAGCAGTCCGGCCAGCTTCCCGACCAGCTGCTCGTAGGCCTCGGCGCTGCCGAGACCGCGACCGCCGGAGACGACGATGCGGGCGTCGGAGAGCTGCGGACCCTCCCGCTCCTCGACGTGGCTCTCCACCACCTTCGCCTCGGTCGCGCCCAGCTCGGGCAGGTCGAGGGCCGACACGGCAGCGGGAGCGCCGCCCGCCGCCTCGGCGTTGTAGGACTTGGGCCGGACGATCACGATGGCCGGCCTGCCCGTCAGCTTCGCCGTGGCGATCCTGGTGCCGCCGAAGACCTCGTGGTCGGTCTCCGCTCCGTCGTCGGTGAGACGCACCGCGTTGGCGTTGGAGAGCACGCCGGCCCCGAGACGGGCGGCGAGACGGCCGGCCACGTCGCGGCTGTCGTAGGTCTGGGCGAAGAGGATCAGCTGCGGCTGCTCCGCCTCGGCCTTGGCGGCCATGGCAGCGGCCACCGGGGCGGCCGGGAGGCGGTCGCCGGCGTCGGCCACGAACACCTGCTTGGCCCCGTACTCGCCGAGGACCCCGGCGACGTCGTCCGAGGACCTGCCGAGATAGAAGGCGGTCACGTCGCCGAGCTCACGCGCCCGGGTGAGGATCTCGAGACCGGCGGACGCCGGGGCGCCGTCGGCCGACTCGATGAAGACCCAGATGGACATCTCAGATCACCTTCTTCTGCTCGAGGAGTTCGATGATGGCGAGGTGGGCCGAGCCGTCGTCCTCGATCTTGCGACCGGCCTCGCGCTCGGGCGCCGGGTTGACGGCGGTCACCGACTGGGCCGTCTTCGCCTCGATGCCGAGGTCGGCGAGGGTGAGGGTCTCCAGCGGCTTCTTCTTGGCGTCCATGATCCCCTTGAAGGTCGGGTAGCGGGGCTCCACGACGCCGGCCGTCACGGACACGACCGCCGGGAGGGACGCCGTCACGACGTCGTAGCCGACGGCGGTCTGGCGGTTGATCTTGATGCCGGAGCCAGAGGCCTCGACGGCGGTGGCGTAGGTGAGCGACGGGACGCCCAGCAGCTCGGCGAGCATCTGGGGCA
>QGUS01000401.1 GCA_003242515.1 Actinomycetota bacterium | reverse complement strand
CGCGCCACACCGGTCCTGGGGGGCCCAGGCCCCGGGGGGGGAGGGGGCCGCCCGTAAGGGGCCAGGTCCGGGTTCACCGCCTTCGGAATCGACCCCGGGGAAGAGCTGGACGACCGGATCCGACAGCGGCAGGAGACGATGTGGGCGAGGGGCCTCGTGGACGAGGTCAGGGACCTCTGGCCCCGCATGGGCCGGACCGCCCGCAGCGCCGTCAACTACCGCCAGGTGGGGGAGTACCTGGAGGGCAGGGCCACCGAGGAGGAGGCCTACGAGGAGGCGCTCCGCGCCACCAGACGGCTGGCCCGCAAGCAGCGCACCTGGTTCCGGCGCGATCCCAGAGTCCGCTGGATACCCTGGGACGAAGCAGCCGCGGCCGAGAGGATCCTGGAGGCGCTGTGACGCTGGAGTTCACCAAGATGCAGGGCCTGGGCAACGACTTCGTCGTCGTGGAGGGCCCCGCCGACCTCACCCCGGAGCAGGTGGCGTGGCTCTGCGACCGCCGCTTCGGCGTGGGCGCCGACGGTCTCCTGGTGCTCACCCCCGGCGAGACCGTGGTCATGGACTACCGCAACGCCGACGGGAGTCCTGCGGAGATGTGTGGCAACGGCCTGCGGTGCGCGGCGCGTTACGCCTATGACGCCGGCTGGGTGGAGGGCCCCGAGTTCGTGGTCGAGACGCCCGTCGGCCCGCGCCGGGTCGTGGTGGGTGAGGGCGAGATCGAGGTGGAGCTGGGCCCGATCCGGGTCACCGGCGATGCGGAGCAGGCCGGATACAGGCTCAGACTCGTCGACGTGGGCAACCCGCATGCCGTCGCCTTCGTCGACGACCCGGACGCGGTGGACATCGGCAAGGCAGGCCCGGAGGTTCAGGCCGCGTTCCCGGGCGGCGTCAACGTCGAGTTCGTCAGGGTGGAGCCCGACTCCCTGACCATGCGGGTCTGGGAGCGCGGGGTGGGGGAGACGCTCGCCTGCGGCACCGGAATGGCCGCCGTGGTGGCGGCCGCCGGGATGACCGACGGGCGCCGGGTCCCGGTGAGGGTTCCCGGTGGCGTCGGCGCCGTCACCATACGGGACGGCATCGCCTGGCTGGCCGGCCCGGCCGACTATTCGTTCACGGGTAGCGTCGCAGGACGCTGACGACCTTCCCGATCAGCTCCACGCCCTCGGTGAACACCATGGGCTCGTAGCTCGGGTTGGCCGGCTCCAGGATCACCTTCCCGTCGCGGCGACGCAGGTACTTCACGGTGGCCTCCTCGCCGTCGACCAGGGCGGCGACGATCTCCCCGTCACGGGCGTCGGCCTGCTTGTGGACGGCCACGAGGTCGCCGTCGTGGATGCCGGCTTCGATCATCGAGTCGCCCTTCACCTGGAGGAGGAACACCGGACCCTCGCCCACGAGCTCCACGGGGAGGGTGAGGACGTCCTCGACGTGCTCGGCGGCGAGTATCGGCGTGCCCGCGGCGATGCGACCCGGCACGGGGAGGTCCCGGGTCCGCGGCCTGGGGACGGGTTCCCCGCCGGCTCCACCGCCAATATTGCCCCGGGTTTTCAAGG
>QGUS01000127.1 GCA_003242515.1 Actinomycetota bacterium | reverse complement strand
GTCCGGGACAACCTCACCTTCTTCCGCGACGTCCCCGACGACGAGATCTACGCCACCCTCGACTCCGTCGGGCTGGGTGACTGGGTGCGCTCGATCGGCCTGGACACCGTGCTCGGGCACGGCGGGTCGGGTCTGTCGGCAGGGGAGCAGCAGCTCCTCGCCTTCGCCAGGGTGTTCCTCCAGGAACCGGGCATCGTGATCCTCGACGAGCCGTCCTCCCGCCTCGACCCGGCGACGGAGGGCCTGCTGGCGACCGCCACGGAGAGGCTGTTCGCCGGTCGGACCGTGGTGATCATCGCCCACCGCCTGGAGACGGTCCGCACCACCGACGAGATCATGGTCGTGGACGGCGGGCGCATCGTCGAGCACGGTCCGCGGGAGGAGCTGGAGGCCGATCCTGGAAGCCGCTACTCCCAGCTCCTCGCCGCCGGGAAGGGTGACCTGCTCGGGGGGTTCGCTCCATGAGCACGCTGCGCGTCGTCTGGGAGCTCGCCAGATACCGCCCCGGCCGGCTGATCTTCTGCACCCTCGTCTGGGCGGTGATCCACACGACCCCGCTGCTGTTCGGCGTGCTGATCGGCGAGATATTCGACCGGCTCGACGCGGGCATGCCGGTGGCCGAGACGGCCTGGGGGCCGGTGATCGCGTTCGCCCTGATCGCCGTGGTCGGCCGCAACGTGCTGTTCATGATGGGGTCCTTCACGTGGGCGAAGCACTGGATCGAGCAGACCCTCCAGCTCCGCCGCAACATGCTCGGCTGGCTGCTCGAGGCCCCCGGCTCCCGGGTGGTCCCGCTGTCGCCGGGGGAGGCGGTCAGCACCTTCCGCGACGACGTGTCCGACCTGATCGACTACCTGGAGAACTGGCTCGACATGCCGGGCCTGGCCCTGTACGGCCTGGGAGCGCTCGGGATCATGGCGACCCGCAACCCGAAGATCACGGCCATCCTGATCCTGCCGCTGATCGCCACGGTGATCCTGACCCGTGCGCTCAGCCCGCAGATCCGGAAGCGCCGACGGGCGATGCGCGCCGCCACCGACGACGTCACCGGGTTCATCGGCGAGGCGTTCACGGGCGTACAGACGGTGAAGCTGGCCGCCGCCGAGGACGACGTCCTGGAGCGCCTGCACCGGCTCAACGAGGTCCGCCGCAAGGCGGCCCTGTCCGACACCGTTCTCGCCGAGGTGCTCAAGGCGATCAACCGGAACATGTCGACGGTGACGATCGCCCTGGTCCTGATCCTCGGTGCCGACGCCATGTCGACGGGGGAGATGACCATCGGCGACCTCACTCTGTTCATCACCTACCTGCCGAGGCTCACCGACTACCTGTCGTTCATCGGCGACATCATCGCCCACCACCGCCGCGCCGGCGTCTCGTACGAGCGGATGAAGAACCTCACGGTCGACGCCCCGGACGAGGTGCTGCTCGACCGGGCGCGGGTGTCGCTCGACGGGCCGATCCCGGAGGTCCCCGTGGTGGAGAGGGTGGTGGAGCCGCTCGAGGTGCTGGAGGTGCGGAACCTGGGCCACTGGTTCCCCGACGGCGAGGGGGGCATCAGCGGCGTGGACTTCACGGTCGAGCGGGGGTCGTTCACCGTGGTCACCGGCCGGATCGGCTCGGGCAAGAGCACCCTGGTGCGGGCCCTGCTCGGCCTGGTCCCGGCCGAGGGAGAGATCCGCTGGAACGGGAAGCTGGTGGAGGACCCCGCGTCCTTCTTCGTTCCGCCGCGGTCGGCCTACACCGCCCAGGTACCGCGGCTCTTCTCCGAGTCCCTGGCCGCCAACATCGGCCTGGGTCGTACCAGCTCCATGGAGCAGATCTCCGACGCCGCCCGCCTGGCGGTCCTGGAGCCCGACCTGGAGCGGATGGAGCACGGCCTGGAGACGATGGTGGGCTCCCGTGGCGTGAAGCTGTCCGGCGGGCAGATCCAGCGGTCGGCGGCCGCCCGGATGCTCGCCACGGAGGCGGAGCTGCTGGTCTTCGACGACCTCTCGTCTGCCCTCGACGTGAGGACCGAGTCCGAGCTGTGGCGCCGGATCATGGAGCGGCGGGACGCCACCTGCATCGTCGTGTCGCACCGCCGGGCCGCCCTGGAGCGCGCCGATCAGATCCTACTCATGGACCGGGGGACGATCGCCGACCGCGGAACCCTCCAGGAGCTCCTGGGCCGATCCGAGCTGATGCGGTCCCTGTGGGCCGGCGAGCTGGAGACGGGCACCGGCCCCGTCGACGTGATCCGGTGAGAGACACCCGACCCGGCGGCGGGTCATCCCCATGGTCGCTACTACCCTCTGGCCCCAATGGTTCGACGAGTCCCCGATAACCCGTCCCTAGACGGTCTCGAGGCCAAGTGGGACGCCGTCTGGGAGCAGAACGGCACCTACCGCTTCGATCGCACCAAGACCCGCGAGGAGATCTTCTCCATCGACACCCCGCCGCCGACGGTGTCCGGGTCGCTGCACATGGGTTCCGCCTTCGGCTACGTCCAGACCGACTCCCATGCCCGCTACCGGCGCATGTCGGGGAAGGAGGTCTTCTACCCGATGGGCTGGGACGACAACGGCCTGCCCACGGAGCGCCGCGTCCAGAACTACTACGGCGTCACCTGCGACCCCAGCCTGCCGTACGACCCCGACTTCCAGCCCCCGGCGGAGCCGTTCGACCCGCCGAAGGCGATCAGCCGGCAGAACTTCATCGAGCTGTGCCACATCCTCACCGCCGAGGACGAGAAGCAGTTCGAGCGGACCTGGCGCACCCTCGGCCTCTCCGTCGACTGGAGGCAGACCTACGCCACCATCGACGACCACAGCCGCCGCACCTCGCAGAAGGCGTTCCTCTCCAACCTCGCCCGCGGCGAGGCCTATATGCAGGAGGCTCCGGTCCTCTGGGACATCGACTTCCGGTCCGCCGTCGCCCAGGCGGAGCTGGAGGACCGGGAGCGCCCCGGCCACACGCATCGCATCGGCTTTCCCCGCACCGACGGGGGTGAGGTCGTCATCGAGACCACCCGGCCGGAGCTGATCTGCTCCTGCGTCGCCCTGGTCGCCCACCCCGACGACGAGCGGTATCAGCCGCTGTTCGGAAAGACCGTGAAGACCCCCGTCTTCGGAGTCGAGGTCCCCGTGGTCGCCCATCCGCTCGCCGACCCGGAGAAGGGCACCGGCATCGCCATGGTCTGCACCTTCGGCGACCTCACCGACGTCACCTGGTGGCGCGAGCTGCAGCTCCCGACCCGGGCCGTGATCCAGCCCGACGGCCGGTTCCAGACGGAGACTCCCGAGTGGCTGTCTCACGCCGCCGACTCCTACCAGCGGGTCGCCGGCCTCTTCTCCAACCAGGCCCGGAGGGCCATGGTGGAGATGCTCGCCGAGACGGGCGCCCTCAAGGAGGAGCCGAAGCCGATCACCCACCCGGTGAAGTTCTACGAGAAGGGCGAGCGCCCGCTCGAGATCGTCACCTCGCGGCAGTGGTACATCCGGAACGGCGGCCGTGACGAGGCCCTGCGCCGGGCCCTGCTGGAGCGCGGCGACGAACTGCACTGGGTCCCCGAGTTCATGTCGGTCCGCTACAAGCACTGGGTGGAGGGCCTCAACGGCGACTGGCTCATCTCCCGCCAGCGGTTCTTCGGCGTCCCGATCCCCATCTGGTACCCGATCCGCGAGGACGGCACCGTCGACTACGACAACCCGATCCTCCCGGAGGAGGACCAGCTCCCCGTCGATCCGACCACCGACGTCCCGCCGGGCTACGACGAGAGCCAGCGCGGCCAGCCGGGCGGCTTCGTCGGCGACCCCGACGTCATGGACACCTGGGCGACCTCGTCCCTCACCCCGCAGATCGCCGGCCACTGGGCCGACGACCCCGACATGTGGGAGCGGGTGTTCCCGATGGACATCCGGCCGCAGGGCCCCGAGATCATCCGGACCTGGCTCTTCTCCACCGTGGTCCGCTCCCACTACGAGCACGGGATCCTCCCGTGGCACACCACCACCATCAACGGGTGGATCCTCGACCCGGACCGCAAGAAGATGTCCAAGTCCAAGGGCAACGTCATCACGCCCCAGGCGACCATCGACGAGTTCGGGGCCGACGCCGTCCGCTACTGGGCATGCCACGCCCGGCCCGGCGTGGACACCGCCCTCGACATGGGCGTCATGCGGATCGGCCGGCGCCTGGCCATCAAGGTCCTCAACGCATCCCGGTTCGTCCTCGGCTTCGCCGACGACGTGCCGGCCGACGCCGTCAGCGAGCCCGTCGACCGGTCGATGCTGGCGGGCCTGGTCGAGGTGATCCGGGCCGCGACCGAGGCCTTCGAGGCCTACGACTACTCCCGGGCCCTCGAGGTCGCCGAGCAGGCGTTCTGGGAGTGGACCGACGACTACGTGGAGCTGGTGAAGGGGCGCGCCTACGGCGAAGGCGACGCCGCCCGCTCGGCACACGCCGCCCTCCAGGTGGCCCTCGGCGTCTTCCAGCGCCTGTTCGCCCCGTTCCTCCCGTTCGTCACCGAGGAGGTCTGGTCCTGGTGGCGTGAGGGGTCGGTGCACCGGCAGCCCTGGCCGTCGGTCTCGGAGCTGGACGGTCTCACCGGCGACCCGTCGGTCCTGCAGGACGCCACCCGGGTCCTCGCCGAGGTGCGCCGGGTCAAGTCCGAGGCGAAGGCCTCCATGAAGACCGATCTCGCCGAACTGAAGGTCACCGCCGATCCGGCGGCGCTGGAGCGGATCCGCTCGGTCGAGGCCGACCTGCTCGAGGCCACCCGGGCACCCGCCATCGAGTACGCGGAGGGCGAGTTCGCCGTCCACGCCGTGCTCGCACCCCAGGAGTGAGGCGTGCGGGTCGGGGTCGTCGGAGGAGGTCCCGCCGGTCTCTACCTGGCGATCCTCCTCCGCAAGCTGCGTCCCGACTACGAGGTCACCGTCTGGGAGCGGAACACCCCGGCGGATGCCTACGGATTCGGGGTGGTGTTCTCCGACGAGACCCTGGACCACTTCGCCGAGGCCGACCCGGAGTCGTTCCGGGCGCTCGCCGCGGAGTTCAAGAGCTGGGGTGACATCGAGGTCCGCCACTTCGGCGGCCGTCGGATCGTCTCGGGCGGCCACGGCTTCTCGGCGATCAGCCGGAGGAGGCTGCTCGAGATCCTCTCCGATCGCGCCGCCGAGGTGGGCGCCGGGCTGCACTCCTCCCACGAGATCCCCGACCACCGTGAGATCGACGCCGACGTGATCGTCGGCGCCGACGGCAAGAACTCCCGGGTCCGCGACGCGCTCGCCGAGCACCTGCGCCCGTCCATCGACGAGCGGGTCAACAAGTACATGTGGTTCGGCACCACCAAGGTCTTCGACAGGTTCCACTTCATCTTCGAGGACACGCCGGCCGGGATGGTGTGGGCGCACATCTACCCGTACTCGGACGAGGGGAGCACCTT
>QGUS01000126.1 GCA_003242515.1 Actinomycetota bacterium | reverse complement strand
GTGATGATGGCAGACGACCGCACCGCGGGGCCGCCTGGCCGCGCAGTTTGTCTCCCACAGACGCAGGTGCCAGGCACCGCCCGATCCCCTGCGGCGATCCGGGCGGAGTGTCGTACCCTGTCTGTGACATGACCATGCCGCGCCGCTCGGACCCCGTCCTCTCCGGGATCCTGGCCACCGATCAGTACCAGCTCACCATGGCCCAGCTCTACTGGAAACAGGGCTGGGCGGACCGTCGGGCCCAGTTCGACTACTTCTTCCGCCGCTACCCCGACTACGGCGACCACCAGGCCGGCTACTGCGTCTCCGCGGGACTGAGCTGGCTGCTGGAGTGGATGGAGGGCGCCCGGTTCACCCGCGACGACCTGGAGATCCTCGCCTCCCAGCGAACCGTCACCGGACGTCCCCGGTTCGCGCCCGAGTTCATCGCCTGGCTGGAGCGGCATGGCGACTTCTCCGGCCTGGAGCTCCGGGCCATCCCCGAAGGCCGGGTGGTCCACCCCAACGCGCCGATCGTCTCGGTGACCGGCCCCCTGGCACTGGCACAGATCCTCGAGACCCACCTGCTCAACCGTCTCAACTACCCAACCCTGATCGCCACCAAGGCGTCCCGCGCCAAGGAGGCCGCCCGCGGCGGCACCGTCCTGGAGTTCGGCCTGCGGCGCGGCCCCGAGTCCGGTTCCCACGCCGGCGGCTACGGCGCCCTGATCGGCGGCGCCCACTTCACCTCCAACACCGCCCTGTCCGCGGCCGTGGGCCTCGACCCGAAGGGCACCCACGCCCACTCCATGGTCCAGGCGTTCCTCGCCCTGGGCCTGGGCGAGCTGGAGGCCTTCCGCCGGTTCGCGGAGCTGTACCCGGACGAGTGCGTCCTTCTCGTCGACACGGTCGACGTCCTCACCTCCGGAGTGCCCAACGCCATCGAGGTGTTCAGGGAGCTGAAAGCGAAGGGGCACAAGCCGGGCGGCGTCCGCATCGACTCCGGCGACCTCGCCTACCTGGCGATCCAGTCGGCGGTCCTCCTCGACGAGGCGGGGTTCGACGACGTGCCGATCGTCCTTTCCTCCGACCTGGACGAGCTGGTGATATGGCAGATCCTGTCCCAGATCGACGCCGAGGCCCCTCGCTACGGCGTAGACCCGCAGAAGCTGGCCCACCGCCTGGTCTATGGCGTGGGCACCCGGTTGATCACCTCCCACGGGGACGCCGCCCTCGGCGGCGTCTACAAGCTCGTGGCGATGGAGGACGAGAACGGGGAGATGGTCCCGGCGATCAAAGTGTCCGAGGACGTGGCCAAGGTGCCGATCCCTGGCGTGAAGCGGGTGTTCCGGGTCTACGACCGTCGCGGCCTGGCCACCGCCGACCTCGTGGCCCTCGCCGACGAGGACCCGGCCGCCATGGACACGCTCCAGCTCCACCACCCGCACCTGGGCCTGCAGCGGATCCTGACCGGGGACGACGTCTCGGAGATCGAAGAGCTGATGGTCACGGTGTTCTCCGGGGGCCGCCGTCTCGACGGCTCACCCGACCTGGAGGAGCTGCGCCGCCGCCGTCAGGTGGACCTGGAGCGGCTCGACCCGGGCGTCCGTCGTCTGGTCAACCCGCACCGGTACCACGTGTCGGTGACCAAGGCCATGCACCAGATGCAGCAGGGCCTGCTCGCCGAGGCCCTGGACGGGGCCGAGATCTAGGCGATCTCGACGCCGGCCCTGGCCAGTTCGGCAGCGGCTCGTGTGCCGTCGCCGGGGGCCAGGTTCACCGCCCGGGTCCCGTCGGCGAGCACCGTCGTCGCGAACCCCTCCGACGCGGCGTCGAGGGCCGAGGCCTTGACGCAGTAGTCGAGCGCCAGGCCGACGACCACCACCTTCTCCACGCCGGCCTCGCGGAGCCGGTCGGCCAGCCCTGTCGGCGTGACCTCGCCGGTCTCGGGGTCGCTGACGTTGAACGCGGAGTACCCGTCCTCCCCGCCGGTCCCCTTCTTGACGAACACGGCGTCCTCCACCACGAGGAGGTCGGGGTGGAAGTCGGCACCGGCGGTCCCGCCGACGCAGTGGACGGGCCAGATGCCGCCGTCCTTGGCGAAGTGGGGCGTCGACTCCGGGTGCCAGTCCTGTGTGTAGACGATCACGGCGCCCGCCTGCCGGGCCTCCGTGACCTGGCCGTTGACGAACTCGATCGACTCCTCGCCGCCCGGCACGTACAGGCTGCCGCCCGGATCGGCGAAGTCGTTCTGGACGTCGACCACCACCAGGGCGGTCCGGTTGTCGTACCGCATCGCTCCGAGGCTAACGCAGGTCGGCGAACGTGTCGCAGGCCCCGGGGTCGCCCTGCTCCCAGCCGCGGGTGAACCAGCTGACGCGCTGCTCGGCGGAGCCGTGCGTCCAGGTCTCGGGGTTGGTCTGGCCCTGGACCCGCTCCTGGATCCGGTCGTCGCCGACCGCCTCGGCCGCGTCGATCGCCTCGCGGATCTCGCCGGGCTCGAACACGCCGGCGTCCCGGAGCGAGTGGGCCCAGACCCCGGCGAAGCAGTCGGCCATGAGCTCCAGCCGGACCGAGAGGTCGTTGGCCTCGGCCTGGGAGCGCGCCGCCTGCTGGGCCTGCTGCACCTCGGGGAGGATCCCGAGGAGGTTCTCGACGTGATGGCCCACCTCATGGGCGATCACGTACGCCTCGGCGACGTCACCGCCCTGCGCCCCGAACCTGGTGGTCAGCTCGTCGAAGAAGGTCTCGTCCAGATAGATCTTCCTGTCCAGGGGGCAGTAGTGCGGCCCCACCGCCGAGGTGGCACCGCCGCAGGCCGACTGGGTGGCTCCCCGGAACAGGACCAGTTCCGGCTCCTCGTAGGTGCGGCCCCAGGCCTGGAAGATGGCGTGCCAGGTCTCGTCGGTCGATCCGAGGACCGTGGACACGAAGACCTCGTAGTCGTCCTCGCCCTGGAACTCCTCCGGCTGCACCCCCTGGGAGGGGGCCTGCGCCGGGGAGAGCTGGTCGAAGATCTGGTCGAGCCCTCCGCCGCCACCGCCGAGCAGCGTCACCAGCAGGTAGATGATCAGGCCGACGCCGCCCAGGCCGCCGATGGCGATACCGCCACCACCCAGGCCACGCCTGTCGTCGACCCTGCCACGGCTGGAAAGCCGGTCCCATCTCGCCAAGTCCTGTACCTCCCTCTCGTGTCGTCACGCTACCCGTTTCCGGGCCTCCGGAACCCGACTTCCGGCCCTGGCAGGCGGTCGTCGCGTGCCGCACGATGGGGGCATGGGCGCGACGGAGCCACCCCCATCTCCGGATTCTCTCCGGCCTGGCGTGCGGTTGGGGGACGGGTCAGGCCCGGGCGAAGAACCAGGCGGCCTCGGCGAAGACCTCGGGTTCCAGCGGCCTCGGCTCGTTGCAGGCCTCGAGGATGTCGACGTCGGTCATCCTGGTCCCGCGGACGGCGACCATGACGCTCGACTTCCCCTGCAGGGTGAGCTCGGCGGCGTGGAGGCCCATCCGGGTGGCGAGCACCCGGTCGAATGCCGTCGGCGAGCCGCCCCGCTGCAGGTGGCCCAGGGTCACGGTGCGCGCCTCGTAACCGGTGAGGCGCTCCAGTTCTTTGGCGACGACCTCGCCGGCACCGCCCAGGCGCTCGAACCCGAAGGCGTCGATGCCGCTGGTCACGAAGCCCCGCTCGGTCGGGATGCCCTCGGCGACCACCACCAGCGAGTAGGTGCGGCCTGCGTCGTGACGGGCCCTGATCCGCTCCGCGATCTCCTCGATGTCGTAGGGGATCTCGGGGACGACGATGATCTCGGCGCCACCGGCAATGCCCGCATAGGCGGCGATCCATCCGGCGGTGCGGCCCATCGTCTCCACCACCATGATCCGGTCGTGGGCCTCGGCCGTCGTGGTCAGCCGGTCGATGGCGTCGGTGACCACCTGGACCGCGGTGTGGAAGCCGAAGGTGACGTCGGTACCGCCGATGTCGTTGTCGATGGTCTTCGGGATTCCGACGACCTTGAGGCCCTCCTCGGCCAGCTTGGCCGCGGACCGCAGGCTGCCGTCGCCACCGATGACGACCAGCGAGTCGATGCCCGCCGCCTCGACAGTGGGCCGGATCGACTCGTAACCATTGCCATGCACGTAGGGATCGAGGCGGGAGCTGCCGAGGATGGTCCCACCCCGGCCGATGATGCCCCGCACGCTGTCGCGGGTCAGGGGCCGGGTCTTCCCCTCCATCAGGCCCTTCCAGCCCTTCTCCACGCCGATCACCTTCCAACCGGCGGCGTCGAGCCGGGCGACCACGCCGCGGATGGCGGCGTTGGTACCCGGGCAGTCACCGCCAGCGGTCACCAGGCCGACGGTCGGCACAGTCCAATCTCCCTCTTCGAAGTCACGCCCCCAGGGTATGCGCGTTCTCGCGCAGACATGACCCTCACCCCATGACCCGTCCGTATGCTGCCCGCATGACCCCATCCGGCGAGAGCGCCGGCCCCGGCTGGCACGCCCGGACCGCGGGGGAGACCGCCCAGGCCCTGGGTGTCGATCCCGACACCGGGCTGGCCACCGGCGAGGCCCGGCGGAGGGTCGCCGAGCACAGCCCCAACGTGCTCACGCCGCCGCAGCGCTGGGTCCGGCTGAAGATGCTGGCCCGGCAGTTCGCCGACGTCCTGATCGCCCTGCTCGTCGTCGCCGCGCTGGTCTCCGGCTTCCTCCTCGACTCGTGGGCCGACGCCGCCGCCATCGGGGCGATCGTGGTCCTCAACGCCGTCATCGGCTACTGGCAGGAGTCGCGCGCCCGCAGCGCCCTGGAGCACCTGTCGGCGCTGCAGGCCCCGACGGCACGGGTGGTCCGGGACGGCCGCATGGCCGAGCTCCCGGCCACCGACCTGGTCCCGGGGGACGTGGTCCTCCTCGAGCCCGGCGACCGCGTGCCCGCGGACGGCCGGGTGGTCTCCGCCACCAGACTCCTCATCGACGAGGCGAGCCTGACCGGTGAGTCGGCTCCGGTTTCCAAGCAGGCCGACCCGGTGTCCGGGGACGTCCCCCTCGCCGACCGCTCCTCGATGGTGCACGCCGGGACCCTGGTGGCCGGCGGCCGCGGGCGCTGCATCGTGACCGCCACGGGCCTCCGCACCGAGGTGGGGCGGATCGCCCTGCTCGCCTCGGGGGACGCGCCGCTGACTCCGCTCGAGGTGGAGGTGCGCCAGATCGGGCGCCGTCTCGCCGTGCTCGCCGGGCTCACGGCGACGCTGGTGTTCGGTGTCGGCCTGGCCCGCGGCTTCCGGGCGGAGACGATGTTCCTCACCGCCATCGCCCTCGCCGTAGCCGCCATCCCCGAGGGCCTGCCCGCCGTGATCACCGTGAGCCTCGCCGGAGGGCTGAAGCGGATGGCGAAGCGCTCGGCGGTGGCGGCCCGGCTCGCCGCCGTGGGGGCGCTCGGCGCCGGCGACGTGATCTGCACGGACAAGACGGGGACCCCCACCGCCCCCCGGCCCGGGGGGGGCGGCGTG
>QGUS01000400.1 GCA_003242515.1 Actinomycetota bacterium | reverse complement strand
TATATTTGCCGGCGCCCCCCAAGTTCTCCCCTTCTTTTTTGTCGGCCGCGTCAAATGTGTATAAAGGGCAGCTTCCCCACCGAGGGCCCCTCCCTGGACCCCGCCGCCCTAGGCCAGAGCGGCATCGGGGAACGCGACGTGCGCGCCACGCCGTTGCACATGGCGATGGTCGCTGCCACGGTCGCCAACGACGGGGTCACCCCGAACCCCCATCTCGTCCGGAGGGTCTTCGACGCCGAGGGCAACACGGTCGAGGAGACGGAACCGACCATGTTCGGCCGCGCCATGGAGTCGACGACGGCGGCCACCCTGAAGGACCTGATGGTGCAGGTGGTCACCAACGGCACCGGCAGACGGGCCGCCGTCACCGGCGTCCAGGTCGCCGGCAAGACCGGGACCGCCACGGGTGCCCGGGGCTTCTCCAACGCCTGGTTCATCGGCTTCGCACCGGCCGACGACCCGCAGATCGCCTTCGCGGTGCTGGTCGAGGGAAACGAGAAGACCGGTGAGGACCTCACCGGTGGAACGCTCGCCGCGCCCATTGCGGCCCGCATCGTGGAGGCGTGGCGTGCGATCAACGACTGATTTGGGCCATATCCGTTCCTACAATCGCCTGACCGCAATCCCCCTCATCTGATGCAAACCCCCACGGCACTGACCGACCGCTACCACATCACGTCCCACCTGGCCCGTGGGGGGATGGCAGACGTCTACGAGGGCGTCGACACGCTGCTCAATCGGCGGGTCGCCATCAAGGTCCTCCACGCCCAGTATTCCTCCGACGAGGCGTTCGTGAAGCGCTTCCGGAGGGAGGCCCAGGCGGCCGCCAACCTGAGCCACCCGAACATCGTCGGGATCTACGACTGGGGCCAGGCCCAGAACACCTACTTCATCGTCATGGAGATCGTGGAGGGACGCTCCCTCCGCGACGTCCTCAAGTCCGAGGGCGCCCTCCTCCCCCGGCGTGCCGTCGAGATCGCCGCCGAGACCGCGGCCGCCCTCTCGGTGGCGCACCGCGCCGGCCTCGTCCACCGGGACGTGAAGCCGGGGAACATCCTCCTCGCCAAGGACGGCACCGTGAAGGTGACCGACTTCGGCATCGCCCGGGCCTGGGACGACAGCCAGGAGCTGACCCGGACGGGGGCGGTCATCGGGACCGCCACCTACTTCAGCCCCGAGCAGGCCCAGGGCGCACCGGCCGACGCCCGCAGCGACGTCTACTCGCTCGGCGTCGTGCTCTATGAGATGCTCACCGGCCGTCCCCCGTTCCTCGGGGACAGCCCCATGTCGGTGGCGTTCCAGCACGTCTCCGCCGAGGCCCCGCTGCCGTCGTCGCTCAACCCCGACGTGCCCCGGGAGCTCGACCACATCGTGATGAAGGCCCTCCGGAAGGACCCGGCGGCCCGCTACCAGTCTGCCGAGGAGATGCGGCAGGACCTCCTGTCGGTGCTGGCCGGCCAGCCCATCTCGGCCGAGACTCCCATCCCTGTGCCGCCCGGCCCCGCAGGCGAGGATGGCACGCGGATCCTCCCGCAGATGCCCCCTCCCACGGTCCTGCCCGACGCTTTTTTA
>QGUS01000399.1 GCA_003242515.1 Actinomycetota bacterium | reverse complement strand
CGCCACCGTCCCCAACGAGAACCTGTCGTCCGACGACGCGGTCTTCACCGCCCGGATCACGGTCCCGTCGGGCATGCTGGACAAGGTGATCAGCGGCGGCCAGAAGCAGGGCCAGGACATCGTCTTCAGCGGCACGCTTAAGGGCGCCGAGGCCCCGTCCCCGGCGGTGGTCGACGGCACGGGCACGTCCCCGGCCGGCTACCTGCCGCTGTCGACGTTCGGCATCACGCCCATCTCGGGCATCGGTGACGAGTCCGCGGTGAACTTCACCCTCGGCACGCCGTTCGTGTACGGCGGGGTGTCGTACAACCGCATCGGCGTCGTGAGCAACGGCTACGCCGTCGTCGGCGGCACCAACGGCTCGGCGGACATCCAGTTCTTCAACCAGATGTTCCCGGACCCGGCACGGCCGAACAACGTGCTGGCGCCGTTCTGGACCGACCTGAACCCGGCGTTCGGCGGAGCCCTCAGGGCAGCCACCCTCACGGATGGCGTCAACTCCTGGCTGGTGCTCGAATGGGACAAGGTCGTGAACTACGGCGACCGCGAGCCCAACAGCTTCCAGATCTGGATCGGGCTGAACGGGTACCAGGACATCACCTACACCTACGGTCCCGTGACCGAAGGTGACGGTGGCTACCTGACGGTCGGTGCCGAGAACGAGTACGGCAACCGGGGCAGCACCTGGTACTTCGACGGGGTCGGCAACCCGGTCGGCGCGGGCAACGAGCTCCGCGTCGAAGCCGCTGCAGGCGCCCCGGGCGAGACCCACACCATCACCTTCACCCTGAAGGGCAACAAGACCGGCAACCACAGCGGTTACGCCTACGTGACCAGCGACGTGTTCGCCGGCACCTCGGTCACGAGGTTCGACTTCAAGGTCACCAAGTAGGGCGACCCGACGGTCAAACGGAAGGGGCCCCGCTCCGGCGGGGCCCCTTTCGCGTCCGTCGATCAGATGCGGGCGATCATCACCGTGAACCCGCCGAGGCCGCGGGGATGGAGCAGGGTCTCGGCCTCGGACTTCATGGTGCGGTAGCGGAGCCGGGCCATGGCGTCGCCCTCCCGGGCGGCCTCCAGCTCCAGCGCCCTCAGCTGGGAGAGACGCTCCCGGAGGCCCAGGGAGGCGAGGAAGTCGTCCTGGCGGACCAGCTCCACCGCGGCGCCGGCCTCTCCGGCCACCCCGGCGATCGCGGTGAACTCCACGTCGGCGGTGATGTCGGTCTCCCCCGGGAAGTCGAGCGGGTGGGGCCCGAGGTGGTGCGCCTGGTAGGTGCGGAGGGTGCCGTCGGCCCGCCGCGGCAGGAGCTCTTCCGTGGTGCCCCCGTAGTCGATCACCAGCAGCGCCCCCGCCTCGAGGCGGTCGAGCACCTCACGGACCCAGGCGGCGGCTCCGAGCTGGACCTCGACCCAGCCGCCCTCGTCCACCGCCGCAGCGTGGCGGTCCAGCCACTCCCCGACCTCGGGCCGCACGGGGGCGTCGACGAAGCACAGACCGTCGCCGTCGAGGCCGACCCCGGCCCGGTCTTTTATAAACAACTCCGAGCCCACAAAACCACATAAAATCTGGAAG
>QGUS01000125.1 GCA_003242515.1 Actinomycetota bacterium | reverse complement strand
CAAGTTCTCCCCTTCCAACTCCCGGGTGGTCCAAATTGCCAGCTCCCCGGCCAGGCGGGAGAGGGTGAGCATCCTCTGGGGTACCCAGAAGGTGTCCCCGGCGACGAAGTCACGGGCTGCCACGGCGTCCAGCGTGTTGGGCATCACCCGGTCGAAGCCGAGCGCCCTCGCGGTCGCCTCCCGGTCGAGCGGGAGCGACGAGCCGGCGCTGGCGCTGGCGCCGAGCGGGGACTCGGCGGTCCGCCCCACACAGTCGGTGAAGCGGGAGGCGTCACGGAGCAGCATCCAGGCGTAGGCGCAGAGGTGGTCGCCGAGGGTCGTGGTCTGGGCCTGCTGGAGGTGCGTGTAGGTGGGGATCACCACCTCCGCATGACGCTCCGCCATGTCCGCGAGCCGGGCCACGAGGGACCTGATCCCGTCGATGCGCGCCCATCCGGTCGCCATCAGGTAGACCCTCAGGTCGGTGGCGACCTGGTCGTTGCGGGAGCGTCCGGTGTGGAGCTTCCCCGCCAGCGGGCCGATCAGCTCGCCGAGCCGGCGCTCCACCGCCGAGTGGACGTCCTCGTCCCCCCGGGAGAAGACAAACTCCCCGGAGGGGGCCTCCTCGAGGATCCGCTCCGGGCCCGCCACGATCTGCCGTGCCTCGTCGTCGGGGATGACCCCGGCGTCGCCGAGCATCGTGGCGTGGGCGATCGAGCCACGGATGTCGACCTCGAGCAGCCGGCGATCCGAGTCGTCGGTGGTGAACGCCCACAGCGTGGCGTCCGGGCCTTCCGTGAACCGACCGCCCCAGAGCGTCACTGGCCTTCCCCGAAGCCCCTGATCCGCAGCGCGTTGAGGTTGATGAAGCCCTCGGCGTCGGCCTGCCGGTAGACCTTGTCGGCCTCGAAGGTCGCCACCTCCGGGTCGTAGATGCTGTTCGGCGAGCGGCGGCCGACCACGGTGACGCTCCCCTTGTAGAGCTTGAGGCGGGCCTCGCCGCTCACGCGGCTCTGGATCGAGTCCATCAGCTTCTGCAGCTCCACCCGCTCCGGGGCGAACCAGAAGCCGTTGTAGACCATGCGGGCGTACTGGGAGGCCAGCGAGTCACGGAGCGCCAGCACCTCGCGGTCGAGGACGATGGACTCGACGGCCCGCCGGGCCTTGTGCATCACGGTGCCGCCGGGGGTCTCGTAGACGCCGCGGCTCTTGATGCCCACGAACCGGTTCTCGACGATGTCGATCCGGCCGACGCCATGGCGGCCGGCGATCCGGTTGAGCTCGGTGAGCATCTCCACCGGGTCCAGCGCCTCGCCGTTCAGGGTCACGGGGTTGCCGGCCTCCAGCCCGACCACGACCTCCTCCGGCTCGTCGGGGGCGTTCTCGGGGTCGGTGGTGAGACGGAACATGCCCGGAGGCGGCCCCTGCCACGGGTCTTCGAGGATGCCGCCCTCGTAGGAGATGTGGAACAGGTTGGCGTCCATCGAGTAGGGGGCCTCGCGGGTGACCGGGACCGGGATGCCGTGCTTCTCGGCGAAGGCGATCAGGTCGGTGCGGCCCTTGAAGTCCCACTCCCGCCACGGGGCGATGGTCTTGATGTCGGGGGCGAGGGCGGCAACGGTCAGCTCGAATCGGACCTGGTCGTTGCCCTTGCCCGTGGCCCCATGAGCGACGGCGGTGGCCCCGAACTCACGGGCCGTCTCCACGAGGCCCTTGGCGATGATCGGCCGGGCGAGCGAGGTGCCCAGCAGGTACTCCCCCTCGTAGACGGCGGCCGCCCGGACCGCGGGGAAGACCGCGTCACGCACGAACTCGAGCCGCCGGTCGTCGACCACGGCGTCGACGGCGCCCGTGGTCAGAGCCTTGTCCCTCGCCTCGGCGACCTCCTCGCCCTGGCCCACGTCGCACGTGTAGGCGATCACCTCCGCCCCGTACGTCTCGCGCAGCCACGCGAGGATCACCGAAGTGTCGAGTCCACCTGAGTAAGCAAGAACTATGCGCACGGCACGATGCTAGAGCCTGCCGGAGGAAGGTCAGCCGGGGCGGCGGGCCACCAGGCCGGCGCCGATGCCGTCCAGCACGAATCCGAGGACCCTCGCGGTGAGCTCCGCACGGTCGACCGGGCCCTCCGGGTCGTACCAGCGCTCGACCGCGTTGAGGATGGAGAGGATGAAGATGGCGTCGATCTTGTCGACGCCGGGGCCGAAGCTCCCGTCGGTCGCCCCGTCGGCGAGGATCTTGCGGAGCACCGCCTCGTAGCGGTCCCGCGCCTCGAGGACCCGGGCACGGTGCTCGTCGTCGAGCACCCGCGCCTCGTTCAGGTAGGTGCGGACCACGTCCAGGTTGTCGACCACCACGCCGACGTGGCCGTCGATGAAGGCCCGGAGCCGGTCTGCGGCCGTCCCCTCCGTGGCGAGGGCCCGGGAGGCCACGGCCTCGAACAGCTCGGCCCCCTGCTGCACCACCTCCACCAGCAGGTCCTGCTTGGACTCCACGTGCGCGTAGAGCGACCCGCCCAGCAGCCCCAGCTCCCGGCCCAGGTCGCGCATGGAGGTGCCGTGGTAGCCGCGCTCGGCGAAGAGGCGCCCGGCGGCCTTCACCACGTCGGCGCGGCTGTTCCGGGCCTGTCCCATCAGCGGTGGTCGTAGCGGACGACGACCCGGTCGGTGACCGGCCTGGCCTGGCAGGTGAGCACCCAGCCCTGCTCCACCTCGGAGTCCACGAGGGCGTAGTTCTTGGCCATCATCACTTCGCCCTCCTCGACCCTGCCCTTGCAGGTGGCGCACATTCCGCCTTTGCAGGAGAACATCAGCTCGCTGCGGACCCGGAGGGCGGCGTCGAGGATGGTGGTCTCCGGGGTCATGCGCGTCTGCACCGCCCGGCCGTCGAGGATGACGGTGAGCTCGACGGTCCCCTCCCCCGCCGGAGGCTCCGGCGGCAGCGACGAGAGGTCGAGCGGTCCGGCGAAGAACAGCTCGTCGTGGATCCGGTCGTCGGGCACGCCCATGGCGCCGAGCACCCGCCGCGACTCGGTGACGAGACCGTACGGGCCGCAGAGGTAGAACCCGTCGACCTCCTCGTCGCCGATGAGCCGGCCGCAGATGGTGCGGATCTTCTCCTCGTCGATCCGCCCGGAGAGGAGCGGGATGTCGGAGCCCTCCCGGCTGAGGACGTGGAACACCTGCAGCCTGGGGTGGAAACGGTCCTTCAGGCCTTCGATCTCGTCGAGGAACATGATCGAGGAGACCGTCCGGTTGCCGTAGATCAGCGTCCAGCGAGCCAGCGGCTCCTGCTCCAGGGAAGACGAGATCAGCGACAGCACCGGGGTGATCCCCGAGCCGGCGGCGATGGCGACCGCACGGCGGGGGCGGGTCGGCTCGATGTCGATCGTGAACTCGCCGCCGGGTGGCATCACCTCGACGACGTCGCCCGCCTTCAGGCGGTCGTTCACGTAGTTGGAGAACACGCCACCCGGGAGGCGCTTGACGCCCACACGGAGCTTGCCGGCGCCGGCCGGGGCGCAGATCGAGTAGGAGCGGCGGACGTCCTGGCCGTCGATGATGAGACGCATGGTGACGTGCTGACCGGGGGCGAACCGGAACCGGTCGGCCAGGTCGCCGGGGACGTCGAAGGTCACGGCCACCGCGTCGTCGGTGAGACGGCCCACCTCGGTGACCCGCAGCGGGTGGAAGGTCAGGTCGCTCACAGTTCCTTGAACCAGTCGAAGGGCTCGCCGCAGGACGAGCACACCATCAGGGCCTTGCAGGCGGTGGAGCCGAACCGTGCCACCAGGCGGGGCCCGTCGGCCCGGCAGCGAGGACACAGCACTTCGTGCTCCGGGTCGGGCGGGGCGATCCCGAATCCGGCCAGCTTCCGCCGCCCCTCCTCGGTGATCGTATCGGTGCTCCAGGCCGGGGTGAGCACGGTCCGCACCTCCACCTCCGCGTACCCGGCGTCGGTGAGGGCCTTCCGGAGGTCGTCCTCGATCTGGCGCATGGCCGGGCAGCCGGAGTAGGTGGGGGTGATCGTCACCGTCACCCGGTCGCCGTCCACCTCCACGTCCCGGAGGATCCCCAGGTCGCCGATGGTGAGGACCGGGATCTCCGGGTCGACGACCGATGCGGCCACCGAGCGGGCGTCGGGCCTCATTTCGACGCGGGTCACCACTTCGCCCCCGGGTGGCTGCGGGCCAGCCACTGCATCTCGGCGAGGAGCCGGCCCAGGTGCTCGGTGTGGAATCCCTGGCGGCCGCCGGAGCGCTGGTACGGGTCGTCGGGGATCTCGAGGGTGGCGTCCTCCAGCACCTCCGCCACGATCCCGTCCCAGGCCTCCCGGTAGGACGCGGTGGCAGGGTCCTCGAACATCTCCGCGGTGAACCGCCACAGGTCTGCCAGCGCGTCCTGGGCGCGGCGGTGCGACTCGTCCGTCCCGTCGCCGAGCCGGACCATCCAGCCCGACGAGAACCGGAAGTGGTACCGCGCCTCCTTGATGGCCTTGGCGGCCACACCGCGGAGCACCTCGTCGTCGGCGTTCGCGGCCAGGTCCTCCCAGAGCTGCAGCTGGTAGGCGTCGAAGAGGAACTGCCGGACGATGGTGTGGGCGAAGTCGCCGTTGGGCTGCTCGACCAGCAGGAGGTTCGTGAACTGCCGCTCGTCACGCCACATGGCGTAGTCGTCCTCGGTCTTGCCGTCCCCCTCGAGCTCTGCGGCCCGCTGGTAGAGGGCGCGGGCCACGCCGAGGTGGTCGAGGCCGAGGTTGGCCAGCGCTATGTCCAGCTCCAGCTCCGGCGCCCGGGAGACCCACTCCCCCAGCCGCTGGGCCAGGACCATGTTGTCGTCGGCGTGGGCGATGAGCGTCCTGATCATCCGGCCACCTCGTGATCCCTCCTCCGGGGTGCGGGAGCGGAACGGGCGACCTGCCCGGAGGGCCGAAGGGAGGCGAGCGGAGCGAGCGAGGTCACATGTGCCCCACTTCTTCGGGGATCTCGTAGGAGGTGGCGAGGCGGTAGACCTTCTCGTTGGCCTCCACGTACTCGGCGGCGGCATCCGGCTCGAAGGCGTGGATCTCCGCGGACGGGACCACCCAGATGCTCACGCCCTCACCGCGGCGGGTGTACACGTCCCGGGCGTTCTCGAGGGCGGTCTCCGGGTCGGGGGCGTGCAGGCTGCCGACATGGACGTGGGAGAGGCCGCGGCGGGCCCGGACGAACACCTCCCACATCGGCCAGCCCTGGACGTCCCGGCCGGTGCTGGTCTCGATCTCCGCCTTCTCGCCGGGTGCGACGGGAACCTCGTAGGTCATGCCACCCTCCTCCGGGAACGCTTGGCGGCGTGGGCGGCAGCGGCCTCGCGCACCCAGGCGCCGTCCTCCCAGGCCTTCACCTTGTGGGCGAGACGGTCACGGTTCATCGGGCCGTGGCCCTTCACCACCCGCCAGAACTCGTCCCAGTCGATCTCGCCGAAGTCGTAGTGCCCTCGCTCCGGGTTCCACTTCAGGTCGGGGTCGGGGGATGGTCAGCCCCAGGTACTCGGCC
>QGUS01000124.1 GCA_003242515.1 Actinomycetota bacterium | reverse complement strand
CCGGTCGATCTCCGTGAGGTCCGCCGACGGGCCGCCCTCCAGGTCGGAGTAGGTGGGGACGAAGCCCTCGATGTTCCCGTAGTCGACGAGGAACTTGGCCGAGTTCCAGAGGGTGAGCAGGCGGCGTTGCACCTCGCGGGCGCCCTCGTAGCCGAACAGCAGGTTCCGGTCCGGCGGGTGGGCGCAGTACATCCACCGCATGACGTCGGCGCCCATCTTCTCGAACGCCTCCTCGGCGGAGATCAGGTTGCCCCAGGAGCCGTGCATCTCACGGCCGTCCTCGGCGAGCATCTTCTCGTAGCCGAGGACCGCCCTGTACGGGGCCTTCCCGACCAGGGCGACCGACATGAAGAGCTGGGAGTAGAACCAGAGCCGGACCTGCTCCCGCATCTCCGAGACCCAGTCGGCCGGGAACCACTCCTCCCAGTGGGCGTGGTCGGGGAGGTCGGCGTTGGTGAGCCCTCTCGCGGCGCCGGTGGCGTAGCCGCCCTCGATCCACTCCGGGTTCTCCCACCCGAGCGTGGACAGCGGGACGATGCCGGCGTCGAGCCAGACGTCGCCGACCTCGAGCACCCGGGTGACCTCGGGGTTGCCGCAGCCCGGGCATGCGATGGCGACCCGGTCGATCCACGGCCGGTGCAGCTCCTCGAGCTGATCCATGCCGCGGGTGGCGAGCTCGGCCAGCTCCTTCTTGGAGCCGACGACGGTGAGGTGGCCGCACCGGTCGCAGGGGAAGAAGGGGAGCGGCAGGCCGTAGTAGCGGCGGCGGGAGATGTTCCAGTCGCCCATGTTGACGAGCCAGTCGTCCATAAGCTTGCCCATGTAGGCGGGCGTCCACTCCACGGTCCGGTTGGCCTCGCGGAGCTGCTCGCGGATGGGGTCGACGGCGATGTACCAGTCGTCGGCCACCCGGAAGATCAGCGGGGTGTCACAGCGCCAGCAGTGCGGGTAGGCGTGCACATAGGTGGCGGCCTCGACCAGCAGGCCCTTCTCCTCCAGGGCGGCGACGATGTCGTCGGCGACCTCGCCCGCCTCCCGGCCGGCCAGCCAGCCGAACGACGGGTAGAAGCGGCCGGACTCGTCGACCGGCATGATCAGGTCGAGGCCCTCGCGCCGGCCCAGGTCGAAGTCCTCGCCACCGCAGCCGGGGGCGATGTGGACGATGCCCGTGCCCTGGTCCATGGTGACCTCGTCCCAGAGCACCACCCTGTGGTCCACGCCGGAGCCGGGCTCGAGGTCGTCGAACGGCCCCCGGTACCTCCACCCCTCCATCTCGGCGCCGGGTCGGACGTCGGTCAGCTCCTCGTCGGGGTACCGCTCCACGGCGACCCACTCGCCGTTGGTGCGGCGTCCGTAGCGCTGCTCGGGGTGGACGGCGGCGGCGACGTTCGCCGGGAGCGTCCACGGCGTCGTGGTCCAGATGACCAGGTACTCGCCCTCGCGGTCGACCAGTGGGAGGCGGACGAAGAGCGACGGGTCGGCCTTCTCCTGATAGACCCCGGACATCGTGATCTCGTGCTGGGAGATCGAGGTCCCGCAGCGGGGGCACCACTCGGTGGCGCGGTGGCCCTTGTAGAGCATGCCCCGCTCGTGCATGGTCTTGAGGAACCGCCAGATGTACTCGATGTTCGTGTCCGCGAACGTGAGGTAGTCGTTCCCCCAGTCCATCCAGTAGCCGAGGCGCTTGGACCCCCGGGTCAGCTCCTCGACGGACCAGGCGACCTTGGCCCGGCAGCGGCGGGCGAACTCCTCCAGGCCGAACTCCTCGATCTCGCGCTTGGAGTTGAGACCCAGCTCCTGCTCGACGCCGACCTCGATCCAAAGGCCCTGGCAGTCGAAGCCGTTCTGGTACCGGAGGTGATGGCCGGTAGCGGCCTTGTAGCGCTGGAACACGTCCTTCAGGGTGCGGCCCCACGCGGTGTGCACGCCCAGGGTCTTGTTGGCCGTCACCGGTCCGTCCACGAAGCTGAACAGCGGACCGTCGGCGTTCTGCTCACGGAGACGGTCGAAGATCCGGTGCTCTTCCCACCAGTCGAGGATCGCGAGCTCGAGCTCGTTGTGGTTGGGCGCCGGAGGAAGGGGGGTGAAAGTCGTGCGCTTTTCCGGGGTCATTGGAGCCGGAATCGTAAGTCGTCGGAGGCCATGAGACACAACTTGCCGTGTCGGTTCGCCCGTTAGGTGTGGCGCGTTGGTAGGGTGTCGCACCTTTGAACTCCGAGGACTGAAGACTTATGGCACGAGCACTCGCCAAGAGCACCGTCGAACGCTTCCGGAAGCGGCTCGAGGAGGAGCGCGCCCACCTCGAGGCGCAGATCGCCGACTACGAACGGGAGATTGAGGAGGCCCGGATGACCGAGGCCTCCTCCGACCGCAGCCCCGACCCGGGCAACCCCGAGGCCAGCTCGGTGAAGCTGGAGTACGCCAAGGAGCTGTCGATCGAGCAGAACAGCGTCGACCTCCTCGGCAAGGTCCGTCACGCACTGATGCGGATCGAGGCGGGCACCTACGGGACCTGCGAGAGCTGCGGGAAGCCGATCCCCGTCGAGCGTCTCGATGCGCTGCCCTACGCCACCTTCTGCGTGGAGTGCGCCGCCCGCGCCTCTTGACCAGGCGCATCACCCTGCCGCTCCTGGTCGCCGCCGCCGTGGTGGCGGCAGACCAGGCCACGAAGCAGATGGCCCGCGCCCTCTGGGAGGGCAAGAGGGTCTGGGTGATCGACGGCTTCTTCGGGTTCACCTTCGTGGAGAACCCCGGAGCCGCCTTTTCCATGTTCGGCGAGGGCGGCCCCGTCTTCGGGGTCGTCGCCATCCTGGTCGCGGTGTTCGTCGTCTGGTATCTCGCCCGTGAGGACAGGCCGCTGGCCGAGCGGATCGGCTTCGGCCTGGTCCTCGGCGGGGCGCTGGGGAACCTGATCGACCGCCTGGCCCGGGGCGACGGCCTCCTCGACGGCAAGGTGATCGACTGGGTGAACCTCTGGTGGATCCCGACCTTCAACCTCGCCGACGCCGCCCTGACGGTGGCCGTGATACTGCTGCTGGTGCACTCGTGGCGGATCAGGAACTGACCGTCCCCGCCCACCTGGAAGGGGAGCGCCTCGACAAGGCGGTCGCCGCCCTCCTCGGCGTGAGCCGGGCCGTGGCCCGCGACCTGGTGGACCGCGGAGCGCTGGTCGACGGTCATCCCGCCTCTCCCTCCGACCGCGTGGGGGAGGGCTCGGTGATCACCGTGGCCGTCCCCGACCCGAAGGCGGAGCTGGCGGCCGAGGAGGTCTCCTTCGGCGTCCTCTACGAGGACGGGCACCTGATCGTCGTCGACAAGCCCGCCGGGATCGTGGTGCACCCCGGGAGCGGCCGCCTCACCGGCACCCTCGTGGCGGGGTTGCTCAACCGCTATCCGGAGCTGGAGGGCGTCGGCCAGAAGGACCGGTGGGGGCTCGTCCACCGGCTCGACAAGGACACCTCCGGCGTGCTCGTCGTGGCCCGGACGCAGGAGGCCCACGACGCCCTGTCGGCCATGCTGCGGAGGCGGGAGATCACCCGCGTCTACCTGACCCTGGTTCACGGGATCCCCGGGTCCCCGACCGGGACCGTCGACGCCCCCATCGCCCGGGACCCGGCCACACCGCTCCGGCGGGCGTTGCACCCGGAGGGCAAGCCCGCCCGGACCCACTACCGCGTCCTGGACACCTATCCCGAGCGGGGCTGCAGCTACCTCGAGGTGAGGCTGGAGACCGGCCGGACCCACCAGATCCGCGTCCACCTCTCCGCCATCGGGCACCCGGTCGTCGGCGACACCCTCTACGGGCCGCGCCGCCAGCGTCTGGGCGCCGACCGGATCTTCCTCCATGCGGCCCGCCTGTCGTTCACCCATCCGTTCACCGGCGACGAGGTCGCCGTGGAGAGCCCGCTGCCGGCCGACCTGACCCGGGTGTTGTCCTCCCTGGGGCCCGGTGCCGGCCCGATCCCGATAGCGTGAGGTGGTGACGCAGGACCCCGCCGGGGGGACCCCGGTCTGCTATCGCCACCCCGACCGCCAGACCCTGCTTCGTTGCAGCCGGTGCGGCAAGTCGATCTGCGCCTCGTGCTCCATCGACTCCGCGGTGGGCCAGCGGTGCCCCGACTGTGTCGGCGGCGAGGGGGGCACCCAGAAGGTCGTGCGCAACCCGGTCCGGGTGCCGCGCCGGGCGGGCACCCCCGCCACGATGGTTTTCATCGGCCTGGCCGTGGGCTTCTACCTCGTCTTCGGGTCGGGGGAGTCGTCCATGTTCGAGGCCCTGGCCCTGATCAACCAGCGGGTCCGTGCGGGGGAGTGGTGGCGCCTGTTCACGCCGGTCCTCCTGCATGGCGGCCTCACCCACCTGTTCTTCAACATGTGGGCCCTCTGGATACTCGGACCCCGGGTGGAGCGGGGCGTGGGCACGGCGCCGTTCGCGGCGCTCTACCTGGCCTCGGCGGGAATGGGCGGCGTCGCCTTCTACCACTTCGGCAGCGACTTCGCCGTGGCCGTGGGCGCCTCCGGCGCCATCTTCGGGCTGTTCGGCGTGTGGCTGAACTGGGCCCTCCACCGCCGCAACACGGCCTACGGGCGGGCGCTGCTCTCCAACGTCCTGGTCATCCTGGCGATCAACGCGGCGCTCCCCCTGGTGATGCGGGGCGTGATCGCCTGGCAGGCCCATCTCGGCGGCCTGGTGGCGGGGTTCGTCATCGGGGAGATGTGGTCCCGGATCCGGGGCCCGAACGCCGTCGCGCAGCGCACCGCGGCCGCCGTCGGAGTGGCGCTGATTGCCATCGCGCTGGTCCTGATCTGAGGTCGCGAAGATCCCGCAGCGGGGCCGGTCACCGGAGTTCCCGCGGCGGTGCTATGTTCGGGGAACTACACCGCTGTAAGTCGGAAGCCCCTGTCAGAGCGCCATAGAAGTGTCCTTTGCCCACCTTCATCTCCACACCGAGTACTCGCTGCTAGACGGTGCGGCCCGGATCGACCGGGTGGTGAAGGCGGCCGCCGAGGACGGCCAGCCGGCCATCGCCATCACCGATCACGGCAACCTCTACGGCGCGATCGAGTTCTACAAGAAGGCCAAAGACGCCGGCGTCAAGCCGATCATCGGCATCGAGGCGTACTTCGTGGACGGCTCCCGGTTCGACCGGCCGCCGCAGAGCCAGAACCAGCGGTACCACATGATCCTCCTCGCGGAGAGCCCCACGGGGTACCGCAACCTGCTGCAGCTCTCCTCGAAGGCCTTCCTCGAGGGCTACTACTACAAGCCCCGGATGGACTGGGACCTGCTGGCCCAGCACTCCGAGGGCATCATCGCCACCTCCGGCTGCCTCGGCGGCCTGGTCCCGCAGCTGCTCGGTCCCGACGCCCACACCGAGGAGGGCACCGCTAGGACCCAGCGCGACTTCGACGCCGCGGTCCGCGCGGCTGTCCGCTTCCAGGACATCTTCGGTAAGGACAACTTCTTCATCGAGGTCCAGGACCACGGCATCCCCGCCCAGAGGCGGGCCAAGGGCCCCCCCCCCA
>QGUS01000398.1 GCA_003242515.1 Actinomycetota bacterium | reverse complement strand
CCGGGGTTGGTGAAAAGCCGTGGGCGCAGGGTCCCCGCGGCGAAGTAGAGCATCTGCCCGGCGGCGCCGAGACGCCAGCCGAGTGCGGCGCCGGTGAGGAGCACGGCAAACGTCTGACCAGTGATTGGCACCGGCGTGAACGGGAGGTGGAATCTCCACTGGGCGGCGAGAGCGGTGAGGGCCGCGGCGGCGACCACCAGGGTCACAGCCACGAGCCGGCTGGAACGCAGTGCGCGTTGGGTGATTACGGCTGTGGTCATGTCGTCCTCCTCTGGGTTCTGACCCGCGCCGGGAGGCGGAAGTTAACCCAGGGCGATGAGCGTGAGTGCGACGAGGGAGAGGACGACGCCGAGCACCTGAATCTGACGGAGCCTCTCGCCATTGACCAGACGGGCCAGTCCGACGGTGACCGCCGGGTACGCGGACGAGGCGATGGACACCGCCACCAGCGAACCGGAGCGGAGAGCGAGGAGCAGGGTGATGTTCCCCGCCACGTCGAGCACCCCGTGAGCCGTCACCAAGCCCTTGGGCACGGTCGGCAGCGTCGACAACTTCCACACCCCGCCGAGCGCGAGGGCCAGCATGACGACCAGGAAGGCGCCTCTCGCGGGGATCAGAGGCAGGAGGTTCGAGGCATCGGCCGTGCGGGAGATGATCACCGTGTAGGAGCCGAAGAGCGACCCGGCCCCGAGGCCGTAGGCGACACCTCCCCCCTTCGCAGATCCGCTCACCGGCGCCCAGGAGCAGAAGACGATCGCGGGAATGGCGATGGCGACACCCGTCCACGCGACTGCCGACGGCCGCTCGCCGAGGAGCACTCCGGCGACGACGGGCACCGCTGCGCCCACCGCCGCGGCTACAGGGGCGACGCTGGCCGCACGACCACGGGCGAGGCCGGCGAACAACAGGACCAGACCGACCGCGCCGCAGGTGCCGGCCGCGCCTCCCAGAGCCCAGTCGGCGGCAGTCGCATCGCCGCCCACCAGCAGACCGGCCATGGTGATCAGGGGGATCGTGACGAACGCGGCCGCCAGGACCACGGCTGGCGCCGGTGCCTTGCGGGTCGCTTCGCCACCGACGAAGTCCCCCACCCCGTAGAGAAGGGAGGTCAGGCCCCCGAGGAGGACACCCACTACGAGCTGACGCCCCCTGCGCCCATCTCGGTCAGGGCGTTGCGGATACGGGCCGCCTCGGTCTCGAGCTCTTCGCGCCCGACGGGCCGGGCGTTGGAGAAGTCCATGTCGTGGACGTCGTCGATCGGCAGGAGGTGGATGTGGAGATGAGGCACCTCGAGCCCGGCGATCATCAGACCGACCTTCGTCGGCCGGTAGGCGTCCTGGAGAGCCTGGCCGATCTCGGCGGCGACCCCCATGAGGTGGTCGCGGAGGTCGGCCGGGCAGTCGAGCCAGTGATCGATCTCCTCGCGGGGGACGATGAGCACGTGACCGGCCCGCAGCGGGTTGATGGCCAGGAAGGCGACGGCCCGGTCGTCTTTCCAGCCGAAGGCCCCGGGCAGACCGCCCTCGAGGATGGGGGGGAAGAGGGACGCCACCGGGCCCGGGTAATCCCTCGCTAAGTCGC
>QGUS01000397.1 GCA_003242515.1 Actinomycetota bacterium | reverse complement strand
GCTGCCGCCGCCCCCGCCGCACCCGCGGCTGAGACCGAGCCGGCGGAGGCTCCCGCCGCCGAGGCCCCGGCCGCCGCCCCGAAGCCGGCGCCCGTCGTGGCCCCTGCCGCTCCGGCCGCCCCCGCCGCCCCGGTGGCCACCGCCCCGGCCGGCCCCTACAAGCCGCCGGTGCTGGTCGGCGCCGAGGACAACCCGTTCCGGGTCTTCTGGGCCGCCCTGGGCCTGTTCGCCCTCGTGGTGCTCGTCGGTCTCGTCGGCCCGTCGATCCCGCTCGGGACGCCCGGGGCCCGTACCAGCGACATCGGCTACTCGGAGCTCGCCGAGCGCGGCCAGGCCATCTACGCCAGCCAGGGCTGCGCCTTCTGCCACACCCAGATGGTCCGCCCGGTGATCGCCGACATCGGTCTCGGTGACGCCACCCTCAACGACACCAACCAGGTGCTCGGCATCCGCCGGTTCGGCCCAGACCTGGCCGACGTGGGCAACCGCCTCGAGGCCGACGCCCTGCGGGCCATCGTCACCGGCGCCGAGGGCCACCCGTCCACCGGTCTCGCCGGTGAGGACCTGGACGCCCTGGTCGCCTACCTGTCCGAGTCCGTCTCAGGAGCTTCCCGATGAGTGACCTTCTCGAAGCCGCATCCTCGGCGCTCGGCGTCCCCGCACCGCTGGTCCGCCGGGCCGCTGCCGCCCGCGCCGCGGCTGCGGGTGTGAGCGTCGACGACATCCTGGCCGCATGGGCCGGCGGCGCCCCCGCACCGGCTGCGGCCCCGGCGGCCGCTCCGGCCGAGCCCGCCCCGGCTACCGAAGAGGCCCCTGCGGAGGCCGGGCAGGCCGCTTCCGCTCCCGAGCCCGTGTCAGCTCCCGCCGCGCCTGTGGCGGCCCCGGCCGCCGCCCCGGTCGCCGCGGCGAGCGCCCAGGTGGTGCCCGAGGAGGTCACCGTCCGTGAGGCCGCCCACCTCCCCGAGGTGATCACCGTCCCGACCGCGGGCATCCGGGAGCGCACCTCGTCTTCGATCCCCCGCTGGCTGACCGCCGTGATGGTCGTGGTCCCGTTCCTCGCCCTGTTCCTGCTGGGCAGCGGCGCCACCGGTTCCTGCGGCGCCTCGACCGAGCTGACCATCGACGTGGTCACCGGCGACGTCGTCGACTGCGACGGCAACCCGTACACCGGCCGGCAGAGCGCCGGCGGCGGCACCGACTTCATCGCCATGGGCCAGGGCATCTACGAGGGCACCGCCATCTCGGGTGTCGGGTGCTTCGGCTGTCACGGCGCCAGCGGCCAGGGCGTGGGCAACTTCCCGGCCCTCACGGGCGTGCTGACCACCTTCTCCGCCTGCACCGACCACATCGAGTGGGTCACCCTCGGCACGAACGGGTTCCAGGGGGCGGGTCGGGGCACCTACGGCGACACCGGCAAGACCGTCGGCGGCGCCGGCAACATGCCCGGCTTCGGCGGCTCCCTGACGCCCGAGCAGATCGCAGCGGTGGCGGCCTTCGACCGGGTGCGCTTCGGCGGCGCCGCCCCGGACAAGGCCCTGGGGGCCTCGGGCCGGGCCGGGGGGAAAGGCCCGAGGAAGAGCGGGGGG
>QGUS01000396.1 GCA_003242515.1 Actinomycetota bacterium | reverse complement strand
GTGAGCTCGGCGTAGGCGGCGGCGCCGCCGAGGACGTCCAGCGGGCTGACGCCGGCGCAGAACGGGTCGTCGCAGCGGAGGAGCTTGAGCCGGGGCATGCCTCCGTCCGTCCAGTGGCTCGTGGAGTACAGGATCACCGGGTTGCCGGAGGCGTCCAGTTCGAGCCACACGCCCAACTGGCCGATGGTCATCTCGGGATGGGCGTCGGGATGGACGAGGACGTCTCCGTCTCCGTCACAGTCCGGGTCGTCGCAGCGGATCAGCCCCAGGTCCGCGTCGGCGGTCTGGAAGGCGATCACGGGGTTGCCGGCAGGGTCGAGGGCCATCGATGGTCCGGACCCTTCGACTTCGCCGGGCCGGGAGACGGTCTCGTCGCCGCCGGCACAGTAGGGGTCGTTGCAGTGGGCCACCGCGATGATGCCGGTGCCGGACTCCTGGTACGCGATCACCGGGTTGCCGTTGGTGTCGAGACGCATCCAGGGCTGGTTTCCCCCGATCCTCCCGTCACCGGTCTCCACGAAGTTGATCACGTCTCCGGTCGGCTCTGCCGCCCCGGCCGGTCCGGCCAGGGTCGCGAGTAGGGCGAGGATGGTCGCCAGCGCCCAGCCCTCGATGCGTCCCACGGTTCTCCTTTCGTGCCCGAGCAATGACGTGGTTTGTCGGACCGGTCGGCGAGGCCTTGAGGGATTTCCCTGGGATCCCCGTTCGGAGGAGGGCTGGACGGGGCATCGGGATCGGGTGCTGGGGCGCCGCGGTTGGGCTCTGTATCCAAAGTCCTACGATTCGTTACCTTGAGCTCGGCGGCGAAGACAAGGATCTCGACGACGTTCCGCTCCCTCCAGGTCCGGAACTACCGCCTCTACTTCACGGGCCAGGCCATCTCGATGATGGGCACGTGGATGGAGCGCGTCGCCCAGTCCTGGCTGGTCCTCGAACTGACCGACTCCGGCACCGCGGTCGGCACGGTGGCGGCGCTCCAGTTCCTCCCGATCCTCCTGCTGTCCCCGCTCGGCGGGGCCATGGCGGACCGCTACGACAAGCGTCGCATCCTCTACGTCACCCAGAGCATGGCCGCGATCTCCGGGCTCGGTCTCGGCATCGCGGTCCTCGCCGACGTGATCAGCCTCTGGATGATCTACGCCTCGGCACTTCTCCTGGGCCTCAGCTCGGCGTTCGACAACCCCGCCCGCCAGACCTTCGTGGAGGAGATGGTCGGGCGGACGCAGCTCTCCAATGCGGTGAGCCTCAACACCACCCTGGTCAACGCCGCCCGGGTCGTCGGCCCCGCCGTCGCCGGGTTCCTCATCGTCGGGGTGGGGATCGGCTGGTGCTTCGTCCTCAACGGGGTGTCGTACCTGGCGCTCATCACCGCGTTGCTGATGATGAACCCCGACGAGTTCCACCACCACACGGCCAGGCCCACCGGAGACCGGCGGGGGCGGATCCGCGAAGGCTTCCGCTATGCCATTCGCACACCGCACGTCCGCGCGACGCTGATCCTCATCACCGTTGCCGGACTCTTCGTCTACGAGTACTCGGTGGTGCTGCCGATCTTCGCCCGCTTCACCTTCGGCGGAGACGCCGACAT
>QGUS01000395.1 GCA_003242515.1 Actinomycetota bacterium | reverse complement strand
GCCGAGAGCGAGGCGAGGTGGACGTGCTCGGTCACCACCGGGTCACCCGGGTGGGCCTGGACGGCGTCGGTGTGGAACAAGACCCACGGCCGCTCCTCCGCGACCCGCCGGGCCAGGCCGGCCACGTCCTGGACGACGCCGGTCTCGTTGTTCACCGCCATCACCGAGACGAGGCCGGTCCCGGTGTCGATGGCGTCGATGAGCTCGTCCGGGTCGACCAGCCCGTCGGGCCCGACGCCCACCCGGCGCACGGGGAGGCCCAGGCGCTCGAGGAAGGCGACGCTCTCCAGCACCGCCTCGTGCTCGGTGGCGACGGTGACTACGCCGCGCCGGTCCCCGGCCAGGGCCACGCCCTTGACGGCCAGGTTGTCGCACTCCGTGCCGCCCGAGGTGAACACCACCTCCGACGGCCGGACCCCGAGCCTGGCGGCTACCCGCTCCCGCGCCTCCTCCAGCGCGTCCTTGGCGCGCCGGGACACACCGTGGATCCCGGAGGGGTTGCCGAAGCGATCCGAGGCGAACGGCTCCATGGCCTCCGCGACGCCGGGGCGCATCGGGGTGGTGGCGGCGTGGTCGAGGTAGATCAAGTCACCACCAATTGTGTCAGGAAGCCGCGGCTGTACCCTGCCGGCGGTGGCCCGCCTCACCGTCTCCCGTCATCTCGACCATCTCGCCGCGGCCGTCTGGGACCGTCTCGCCGACCTGGAGGGCCACGCCGGGTGGATGAGCGACGCGGAGCGCATCACCTTCACCAGCGATCCCCGCCGCGGGGCCGGCGCCTCGATGATCGTGCGTACCCGGGTCGGGCCGTTCCGGACCGACGACGTGTTGGAGGTCACCGACTGGGACGAGGGGCGGTCCATCACCGTCCGCCACGGCGGCACGGTCACGGGCATCGGCGTCCTCCGCGTCGACCCCGAGGGCACCGGCAGCCGCGTCACCTGGACCGAGGAACTGCGGTTCCCCTGGTGGCTGGGCGGGCCCGTGACCGCTTGGCTGGCCGCGCCGGTGCTGCGCCGCGTTTGGCTGCGCAACCTGGAGAACCTGGCACGGTCGATGGGCTGAGGCTCAGACGCCCCTGAAGTTCGCCTCGCGCTTGCCGACGAACGCGTCGACGCCCTCCCGGGCGTCCTCGCTGGCGAAGGACTTCTGGAACTCCTCGGCCTCCACCGCCATGCCCTGGTCGAAAGGCAGGCGGCCGGCGTTGAGCGCCCGCTTGGCGGCGCCGATGGCGTAGGTGGCCTTCTGCGCCCACTCGGCCGCGTCGGCCAGGGCCAGGTCGAGGAGCTCGTCCACCGGAGCCACCTTGTCGGCGTACCCGATGGCGAGGGCCTCCCGGGCGTCGATGTGACGGCCGGTCAGGACCAGCTCCTTGGCCTTCTGGTAGCCGACGAGCCGCTGCAGCCGCTGCGTGCCGCCGGCGCCCGGGATGATGCCGAGCAGGATCTCCGGCTGGCCGATGCGGGCGTCCTCGGAGACGTACCGGAAGTCGGCGCCCATGGACAGCTCGCACCCTCCGCCCAGGGCGAAGCCGTGGACCGCGGCGATGGTGGGTTGGCCGGGTGTCCCCAGGGCGGCGACCGCCCCCG
>QGUS01000394.1 GCA_003242515.1 Actinomycetota bacterium | reverse complement strand
CGGGGCCGGGGTTGGCGTGGTGGGCGGGCTCGAGACCGTCGCTTTCACGGTGGCGAGACTATCGGCGGTACCGTCCGCCCGTGGACCTCTTCGACTTCGATCAGCTCCTGCCGCAGATGCTGCTGGCGGTGGGTCTCGCCATGATCGTGGGCAGCGCCCTCGCCTGGTTCAAATACCGCAAGGGTGAGGCGCCGAAGGGTGTCCAGGACGCCCAGTTCCGGCCCGGCCGGACCGTCTGGATGCTCGTAGTGGGGACGATCCTCAGCCTGTGGGCCGGGATCAGCCTCCTCACGTGATCAGGCCTGGTCTCCGGCGAACTCGAGGAACGCTGCCATCGCCCTCGGGGCGTGCACCGTCCCCGGGCCACCGTTCATGATGATGGTGACTCCGAGCATCTCGGCGACCTCCTCGGCGGTGGCCCCGCGCCGCGCCGCCGCCCGGGCATGGGAGGCGATGCAGCCGTCGCACTGCTTGGACACGCTGATGGCGAGGGCGATCAGCTCCTTGGTCTTGGCGTCGAGGGCGCCATCGCCGTACACCGCCTTGCTCAGAGCCGCGTAGCCCTCGAAGACCTCGGGGATGCGGCGCCGGAGGTCGACCATCGGCTCCTTCAGCTCGTCGAGGATCGCTTTGCCGTGAGTCACTTCGGTCCTTTCGCCGGGAGACCGAAGGTAGTCCGGCGTCAGGACCCGAAGAGGCCGTCGACGTCGGGGAGGCCCTGGAAGCTGGTGAACGTGCCGCTCTCGGAGATCTCCCTGGCGGCCACCAGGAGCCCGTTCCATGCCGTCTTGGCCAGAGTCCCGCCGACGCTGATGCGTCGGACGCCCAGCGACTCCGCCTCGGCGAACGTCATGAAGGGAGCGTTGATGAGGAGGTTGACCGGTTTGGGCGCGACCGCCTCGACCACGGCGGAGACGTGCTCCTTCCCGATTCGTGGTGCATACAGACAGTCGGCTCCCGCCTCGCTGAAGGCCCCGAGTCGGCGAATGGTCTCGTCGATGTCGGGCAGGCCCACGACGAACCCCTCGGAGCGGGCGGTGAGCAGGACGCCGGTGCCGCTGGCGTCGATCGCCTCCCGGGCGGCGGCCACGCGCTCCACTGCGAGATTGAACTCGTAGAGAGGATCGTCCGGGTCGCCCGTGGAGTCTTCGACCGACACCCCGGAGATGCCGGTCTGCACCGCCCGGCCCACGTTGACACCCACCCCTTCGGGCTCGACCGCGAACCCACCCTCGAAGTCGGCGTTGAGGGGGACGGACACCGCGGCCGCCATCGTCTCCAGGTGAGTCAGGGCGTCGTCGAGGGTGATGTGATTGTCGGCGCGGCCCAACGTCCAGGCGAACCCGGCGCTGGTCGTAGCCAGTGCCTGAAATCCCATGTCCTCGAGAGCCCGGGCGGAGCCGACGTCCCAGGGGTTGGGCATGACGAAGCATCCTTCGGCGTGGAGCCGGTGGAACCGGGCGACCCGATCATCCACCGCGGCCTCCGGGGCGTCGTGCGGATACGGTGATCATGCGGTGCCTCCCGCTGGCGATCTCTCCGACCTCGGCATGCTCCATTCCCATCTCCTCGAGTCTGGCGGCAAGGACC
>QGUS01000123.1 GCA_003242515.1 Actinomycetota bacterium | reverse complement strand
TGCGGGTTTGTGGGGCTGGGAGATGGTTTAAAGGAACAGGGCGCCCCCGCGGCGGGGGTGGCCCCCGGCGAGGGGGCCATGGGGGCGACGGTGCCATCCGAGGCGGGGTGGGGGGCGGCATGGCGCACCGGGCAGGCGACGTCGTGGGCCGCCCGGGGGAAGGAGGGCGTCTTGAGCGTCGCCAGCCGGTAGGCGGTGTTCACCACCAGGAACCCCCGGCCGGCGAGGTGCCGGGCGAGGGGCTCGAGCGATGCAGGCGACCCGGCGACCCAGCTCCCGCCGTGGACGAGGACGACCGCCGGGAACGGCCCCTCGCCTTCGGGGACGGTGACCCTGCTGCCCTCTGCCCGGCCCGGAGCGATCACCTCCGGGTCGGTCGTCGTCGTGGTCGGCGGTGCCACCGTGGTCGGCGTCGCCGGGGGAGGGGGAGTGGTCGAGATCGGATCCGCGACGGTCGTGGTCGTGGTGGCCGTCGTCGGGGCCGCCGTCTGGGTCACCGGCTCGATGCCCGCGGCGCACGCAGCGATCAGGACGGCGAGCGCGAGGAGGCGGGTCGCTTCAGTCGAGCAGCGAAGCCGCGGCCCGGTCGACGTGCCACTCCACCGCCGCATCACCTCCGCCCAGCTTTCCCGCCGGGGTGAGACCGGCGAACGAGTCGCGCAGGGCCGCAGCCTTGCCGGCGCCGTGCGCCTGGACGATGACGACACGGGCCGACCAGATGAGGGGGTATGTGGAGGTGATCCGGAACTCCGACTGTTCCGGGACCCAGTTGGCGACCACCCATCTGTGCCACTCCTCGAGAGCCTGCGTTCCGGGGAAGAGTGAAGCAGTGTGGCCGTCGTCTCCCATGCCGAGATGGATCACGTCGGGACGGCGGTCGTCGAGCACCTGGCGCAGCATCTCCTCGTATCCGGCGGCGGAGCGGTCGGGATCGGTGCCGTCCCCATAGGGCGGGCGGAGCAGGCGTGCGCCCACCGGCCCGGCGAGCACGTCCATCGCCATCCTCCCGTTGGAGCGCTCGTGGTCCCAGGGGACCCAGCGCTCGTCGGAGACCCAGAGGTCGATGCGGTCCCAGTCGAGGTCCGTGCCGGCGAGGATCCGGTATGCGGGGGCCGGCGTGGTGCCGCCGGAGAGGCCCAGGGTGAAACGGTCGTCGGCCTCCCGGGCCAGCCCGGCGATGCGCTCGGCTACGGCCCTGGAGGTGTCCTCGGGGGTGTCGTGGACGATCAGGCGCACGGGTCGAGTCTAAGGTCGCGAATATTGGATCCATCGAGCGGTCCGCCCTGCGAGGTGGTCCGCCATCCTCGGCACCGTCCACCCGCCCCGGCCGGGGGAGTGGGCGGCGCCCTCCATGATCTCCACGGTGGCCCCGGGGAGTCTGGCGATGTGCTCCTCGAAGAGGTCCATCCGGGCCAGCGCGTCGTGGGTTCCCTGGAAGAAGAGCATGGGGACCCGGATCGAGGCGAACTGCTCCACCCGCAGCCGGTCGGTCCTTCCCGCTGGGTGCAGGGGATAGGAGTAGAAGACCAGCCCTGCTGCCGGATAGCCGTCGGCGACGAGGTACGAACCCATACGCCCGCCCATCGAGCGGCCCGCCATATATAAGAGGTCGACGGATCGGCCGAGGCGGTCGGCGGCGGCCCGGTGGCAGTCGAGCAGGCGCGCCCTGGGATCGGGCCGCTTGCCGCCACGCTCCGTGTACGGGTAGTTGAAGGTGAGGACGCGCAGGCCCCGCGAGGCGAGGCCATCCCGGATGGCGACGATCAGCGGGTGGTCCTGATCGGTCCCGGCCCCATGGGCGAGCAGGACTCCCACCGGACCGTCGCCGGCCAGGCGGCCGGTGACTTCCTCTCCCCTGGCCCAGGTGATGCGGACGGTGCTGGGCATGTCCGCGACCGTACCTCGTGTCCAGGAAACCGGCACCGAGTGGGCAGAAACGGGCCGTGACGACCATAATCTGCACCCGTTCTCCCACTCCCAAGGAGTCTTCAGATGTCATCACAAGTCACGCTGCGCGCCCAGACCGGGAGGAAGCCCGGCACGCGTAGCTCGCGTCGCCTCCGGCGTGAGGGCATGGTCCCGGCGGTCGTGTACGGGCTGGGCAAGGACCCGGTCGCCATCGCGGTCGATGCCCGCGACCTCCATGCGGCCCTTCACACGGACGCGGGTCTGAACGCGGTAATCAACCTGGAGATCGACGGCTCCCAGACGGTCACCACCATGGCCAAGGTGGTGGAGAGGCACCCCTACCGCCCCGAGTACCGGCATGTCGACTTCATCCGCGTCGACCTGACCCAGCCGATCCAGGCCGAGGTGGTCCTCCACTTCGAGGGCGAGCCGATCGGCGTCAAGGAGGGCGGCGTGCTCTCGCCGGCCAAGACCCATGTCATGGTCGAGGGCCTGCCTGCTGCCATCCCCGGCCACATCGAGGTCGACGTGAGCGGCGTCGAGATGGGCGGCATCCTGCGCGTCGCCGACCTCCCTGCCGTGGACGGCGTCACCTACATCGACGACCCCGAGACCGTCGTGCTGACGGTCACCACGCCGGCTGCGGAGGAGCCCGCCGAGGCCGCCGAGGAGGGCACCGACGAGGAGGCTGCTGCGGAGGAGGCCGCTCCGGCCGATGAGGCTGCTGAAGAGGGCGAGGGCGGAGACGAGTAACGCCCGTCTCGTGGTGGTCGGGCTCCGCAACCCCGGGCCCGACTACCTCGGCACCCGTCACAACGTCGGCTTCGAGGTGGTGACGCGGGTCGCGGAGCGCGCCGGCGTCGAACTCGGCAGGGCCCCGTCCCGCGTCCCCGCCCAGGTCGTTGCCACCGGCCAGGTCGTCCTGGCCGCACCACTCACCTACATGAACGACTCGGGCCGCGCCGTGCGCGCCGTGCTCGACTACTGGAAGGTCCCCCCGTCGGACCTGCTCGTGGTCCACGACGACATCGACCTCCCGTTCGGCCGGCTCCGCGTCCAGGTCGGCGGGGGGAGCGGCGGCCACAACGGCATCCGCTCCATCGACCGCCACCTCGGCACTCCCGAGTACTCCCGTCTCAAGGTCGGGGTCGGCCGTCCGCCCGGCCGGATGGACCCCGCCGACTACGTCCTGCAACGCTTCGCGAAGAAGGAGCGGGAGGAGGTGGACGTGATGGTGGAGGACGCCGCCGACGTGGTGGAGACCTGGCTCACCGACCGGGCCCGCGCCCAGGAGATGGCGGCGCACCGGGGGCGCAATGGCTGAGTTCGTCGGGGCCATCGACCAGGGGACCACCTCCACGCGATTCGTCGTCTTCGATGCCGCCGGCCGGATCCGGGGCCAGGCACAGAAGGAGCACCGTCAGATCTTCCCCCGGCCCGGCTGGGTGGAGCACGATCCCGACGAGATCTGGGAGAACACCGTCGAGGTCGTGGAAACGGGACTCGCCGACGCGGGCATCGCGGTCTCCGACCTGGCGGCGGTGGGCATCACCAACCAGCGCGAGACCACCGTCCTCTGGGACCGGGTCACGGGCGAGCCGCTCGCCAACGCCATCGTCTGGCAGGACACCCGCACCGACGCCATCTGCGCCGAACTGGCCGCCGACGGCGGCCAGGACCGCTTTCGCCGTCAGACCGGCCTGCCCCTGGCCACCTACTTCTCAGGCCCGAAGGTCCGCTGGCTGCTCGACGAGATGGCGCTGCGCCAGGCGGCCGAGCGGGGGAGGGTCGCCTTCGGCACCATCGACTCCTGGCTGACCTGGAAGCTCACCGGCCGCCACCTCACCGACCCGACCAACGCGTCCCGCACCCTCCTCTACGACCTGGCCGCCGACGCGTGGGATTCGGGGCTGGCCGACGCCATCGGCGTCCCGGAGGCCGTGCTGCCCGAGATCGTCGACTCGGTGGGCGTCGGCGAGACCTGCCGGGGCCCCCTCGAGGGCGTGCCCCTCGCCGCCATGCTCGGCGACCAGCAGGCAGCCCTGTTCGGACAGGCCTGCTTCCAGCCCGGCGAGGCCAAGAACACCTACGGCACCGGGAACTTCCTCCTGCTCAACACGGGCGACGCACCGGTGGCGTCCACCGCGGGCCTGATCACCACCGTCGCCTGCCGCATCGACGGGGAGGTCACCTATGCCCTGGAGGGAGCGGTGGCGGTCACCGGCTCCCTCGTCCAGTGGCTCCGGGACAACCTCGGGATCATCCGGACCGCATCCGAGGTGGAGGAGCTCGCCTCTCAGGTGCCGGACACCGGCGACGTCTACTTCGTGCCCGCCTTCAGCGGCCTCTTCGCCCCGCACTGGCGTTCGGACGCCAGGGGCGTGATCGTCGGGATGACCCGTTACACGGACCGGCGCCACATCGCCCGGGCCGCGCTCGAGGCCACCGCCTTCCAGACCATGGAGGTCCTGGACGCCATGGCCCGCGACTCCGGGACGACGCTGACCGAGCTCCGGGTCGACGGAGGGATGACCCGCAACGAGATGCTCATGCAGTTCCAGGCCGACGTCCTCGGCATCGACGTGGTGCGTCCGGCGGTCACCGAGACCACCGCCCTGGGCGCCGCATACGCGGCCGGCCTGGCCGTGGGCCTCTGGAAGGACCGGGACGAGGTCCGCCGGCTCTGGGCCGAGGACCGGAGGTGGACGCCCCGCATCGGGGACACCGAGCGGGAGCACCTCGCCGCCCGGTGGGCACAGGCCGTGGAGCGCTCTTTGGGCTGGGCCTAGCCCGACATCCTCCCCGTCGACCACGCCCACGCCGCCAGCTCCACGCGGTTGCGCGCCCCGAGCTTCTGCTGGATGTGGGCGATGTGGGTCTTCACGGTCGCCAGGGAGATGAAGAGCGTGTCGGCGATCTCGGCGTTGGTGAGTCCCCGCGCCACCGCCTTCAGCACCTCCTCTTCCCGATCGGTCAGCGGCTCGAATGGTTGCCGCGCCGCCGGTGTGGTGGCGAAGTGGGCGAGCAGGCGCACCGTCACCTGAGGCGAGACCAGGGCGTCGCCCCGGGCCGCGGCCCGCACGGCCTCGACGAGCAGCGCCGGCCCGGCGTCCTTGAGCAGGAAGCCGGTGGCCCCGTTGCGCAGTGCGGAGTACACGTACTCGTCCAGGTCGAAGGTCGTCACCACGACGACAGGGATCGGGTCGGCGACGTCCGGACCGGCCAGCAGACGGGTCGCCTCCAGCCCGTCCAGGTGGGGCATGCGGATGTCCATGAGGACCACGTCGGGGCGGAGCCTGCGGGCCTCCTCGACCGCGGTGCGGCCGTCGCCCGCCTCGCCCACGACCTCGATGCCGTTCGCCTCCAGGATGAGCCTGAAGCCCGACCGGACCAGCTCCTGGTCGTCGGCCAGGTAGACCCTCAGCGGCGCTTCTCCAGCGGTATCCATGCTCGCACCGACCATCCTCGGCCCGGCCTGGGGCCGGCCCAGAAGTGGCCGCCCAGAGCCGAGACCCTCTCCTGCATTCCCGTGAGCCCGTGGCCCTGCCGTTGCGTGCGCTCGACCGGCTCGCCGTCGTCCACGACGGTGACCCTCGCTCCCTCGTCGGCGGCGGCCACCTCGACCCTCACGCTGGTCACCCCGCGGCCATGGCGCCGGACGTTGGTCAGCGCCTCCTGGAC
>QGUS01000393.1 GCA_003242515.1 Actinomycetota bacterium | reverse complement strand
CCGAAATGTTGATAAGAGACAGGTGGCGCACCGCGAACCCGGGCACCCGGGCCCAGGCGGAGATGAACGGCGTGGCCGGGTCGGTGGAGTGCAGGGCGGCCACGGATCGGACCGCCGTCACGGGCGAAGCGGCGGTCCTGCCGTGATGGTGTCGCTCTGCGACCCGGAGGCGACGCTCCCGGTCGGTGACGGTGGGGCGCATCAGCCGGGCGGTCCCGGCGGGATCAGACGGCCGTGTCGCGACCCTGGGTCACGCCCCAGAGCACGTCCTTGATGCTGAGGACCCCCAGCAGCCGGCCGTGCTCGTCCTTGATCGGAAGGTGGCGGTATCCGGCCGCCAGCATCCAGTCGGCTGCGTAGTTCACCTCGACGTCGGGATCGAGGAAGTCGGGGTCGGGGGTCATGACCTCCGAGACCTTCGTGGCGTCGGGATCGCCCCCGTCGGCGACCACCTTCATGACGTCGCGCTCGGTGACGATGCCGACGAGCTCGCCGTCGTCGTCGGTGACGGCCAGCGAGCCGGTCTCGTGCTGCACCATGAGCTTCGCCGCCGCCGAGATCGTGGTGTCCGGCTTGCACTCGAAGACTTCTGCGCCGATCAGCTCGTTGACCTGCATGCGACCTCCTTCTGGTTCTCATCCTGCCCGGCAGGTTCGTCTACGGATATGGCCGAATGACCCTAACCGTGGGAGGGCGCCGGTGGCGCCCCTTCCACCATGAAGAAGAGCTCGTCGGGATAGCACCACCACCAGTCCTCCCCCGGCTCGTAAGACCGGATCAGGGGGTGACCGGTCTCCCGGTGATGCGCGGTGGCATGCCGGTTCGGGGAGTTGTCGCAGCACCCCACGTGTCCGCACGACATGCAGACGCGCAGGTGCACCCAGCGGCCGCCGATCTGCTCGCACTCGCGGCAGCCCTGCCCCGAAGGGGCGACATCCGGGGTCAGCTGGTCGAGGTGCGTGCAATCGGCCACGACCCGACCCTACCCGTCGGAGGGGGCGGTGCGATCGTCAGGTCTCGATGAGCATCAAGGTGAGGGCGAACGCCCAGAGGAGCCCCTCGACATTCATCGCCGCCGAGACCTTCTTCGCCGCGGCCACCGCCTCCGGCCTGAGTCCCCCGGCCAGGGCGTCCTTCAGGTCCTTGCGGGCGGGACGGGTGAGGAGGAGGGTCACGACGACGAGGGCCAGGGCTGCGGCCGCCCCCAGCCAGACGGAGACGCCGACGTCCCCAGGACCGATGCGGACGACGAGGAGGGCGCCGGTCACGAAGACGCCGGCCGCTGCCATCCAGTCGAACCGGGCCGAGCGGACCATCCGGCGGATGAGGCCCTCGGCGGGACCGTCCATGTCGTGGATGGTCTCGGAGATGTCCGAGGTGAGGCCGATCCGGTTGCCGAACCAGACGGCGGCGAAGGCGATGTGCAGGGCCGTGAGGATCACGGTGAGGACGTCGTTCTCGCCCATACGTTGATGATGGCAGACGACCGCACCGCGGGGCCGCCTGGCCGCGCAGTTTGTCTCCCACAGACGCAGGTGCCAGGCACCGCCCGATCCCCTGCGGCGATCCGGGCGGAGTGTCGTACCCTGTCTGTGA
>QGUS01000392.1 GCA_003242515.1 Actinomycetota bacterium | reverse complement strand
GGATCCCCCCGCGACAGGCTCCGGTCTCGATGCCGGCATCCTCGGTGAACTCCTTGAGCCGGTCGAGGTCGTCGTGGACCCGGCGCTCGATGATGCCGGGGGCCTGGCCCACGTTCTCGGCGAACTCCTCGGGCTCGTGGAACATGGTCAGGTCGATCCTGGTGCGATCGTGGTCGACGGGCTCGAAGAACACGCGGCCCGCCTGCCGGACGCCGGTGGTGCTCTGCCAGGCGATGAGCCGGTCCGGGTCCTGCTCGGTGATCTGGGCGTCCCACTCCCGCTCGACGCCGCCGATCTCGGCCCGCCAGTGCAAGCGTGCGTCGTCGAGCTGCTGGACCTCTTCGACGCCCTCCATGAAGCGGGGGAACTCCTCGAACTGGGTCCACTGGTTGTACGCGACGCTCACGGGAACGTCGACTTCGACTGTGGCTGTGACTTCGGCCATCGTTGCCTCCTTGGGCTATGCGGGCGCCCTACCCGCCCACACCGCAGGGCAAACCCCTAGCCGTCGACGCCGAGCGCGGCCCGCACGATCTCCAGTGCCTCCCGGGCGTCGATCCCGCAACGGAGCGCGGTGGCGGCGTACTCCGACGCCGCCTGGCGCACCCGCTCGCGACTCGCGTCCCCGGCGGGGGTGACGAAGGTGCCGGAGCGGCCCCGTGTCTCCACCAGGCCGGCCTGCTCCAGTTCCCGGTAGGCGCGGGCGACGGTGTTCAGTGCCAGGCCCAGGTCGCGGGCGAGCTGGCGGATCGTCGGCAGCCTCGCCCCAACCGGGAGCCGTCGCTCGGTGATCGACCGCGCCAGCTGGGCCCGGATCTGCTCGTAGGGAGGCACCGGCGAGCCCTTGTCGACGACGATGGTCATGGCTGCGGCCGGACCTCGGTCTGGTGGTGGCGCCACCACGCCCGGGCGTAGAAGGCCCCGGCGACGACGGCGTAGGCGACAAAGTGCCAGTCGAACCCGGGAATGTGCCCGCCGGCGGCCACGACCAGGGCCACCAGCATCGGGTAGGGGGCGAGGGCGAGCGTGGCGTCCTCGCGTCGCATCATCACGTCGGCGCGCAGGGTCTGCTCGTCGATCGCGATCGCCGGACGCCTCGCGACGAACACGATCGCGGCCGCCGCCAGCAGTCCGAACAGCGCCAGGCCGGCGAGCATGGTCACCGCCGCCCTGCGGCCTTCCGGGGTCGGGGTGCCGAGCAGGCCCCAGACCCCGACCCCCAGCGCCCCGCCGTAACCGATCACGGTCGCCACCCGGTAGGCGGGATCGATCAGGTCGGCGATGCGGTGTGGCTCGGCCCGGCCACCCGGCGGGTCAGGCCTGCGGCCATCCGCCGGTCCAGAGCGACCTGGCGCAGGAAGCCGGCCAGGAGGGCAGGAGTGAAGAGGGCGTAGAGGGCGATGACCGGCTGCAGGGTCTCGACGTCGTTCTCGCGGTTCCAGACGCTCCAGATCACGAACGCCCACAACGCCACGGTGATGAGGAAGCTCTGCCAGCGGCGCCCGCGGCGCCGGGCGGAGATGCGGGCGGTGAGGAGCTGCAGGCCCTCGTCTGTCGGCCCAGGCCCGGGCGGTGGTGACGTCCCCAGTGGTGACGCCTCGCATGGCCA
>QGUS01000122.1 GCA_003242515.1 Actinomycetota bacterium | reverse complement strand
GGGGGTGGCGGGGGAGCCGCCGGAGGGGTAGCCGGGGTGTAGGGGCGGGGGGCCCCCGCGCAGGCGACAGGACCCGCGGTGGTGTTTCCGGGACGGCCACCGGCAGCGCCGCGAGCACCAGGAACACCTGGGCGGGGAGCACGAGCCGGGTGAGCGTCACCAGCCAGGCCTGCTCCTCCACCTCGGGGAAGACGAGCCCGACTAGCGGTCCGGCGAACAGCCACATCAGCGCCGTCAGGGAGACGATGGCGACGGCCACGAACCGGAACACCGCGGTGAAGGCGTGGCTCGCCGCCTGCGGGCCGCCCTCCTCGAGCCGGCGGCTGAGGAGCGGGACCAGCGTGATGGTGAGGTAGGCGCCGGCGACCAGGTAGTTGAGGAAGTCGGGGATCAGGAAGGCGTGGCGATAGAGGTCGCCTTCGGTGCTGACACCGAACATCGAGGCGAGCAGGACCTCGCGGAGCAGGCCGAGGAAGCGGGAGAGGAGGACGCTGGCCCCGATGATCAGGGCGGCGGAGCCCATGCCGATCGGCTTCCTCAAGCGGCGCGCTCCTTGAGCCGGTCCACCACGTCCCGCGAGACGTAGAGGTCTCCGTACCCCGTGCCGGGCTGCAGGCCGGGCTTGTAGTCGCCGTGGAAGTCCGACCCGCCGGTGGGGACGAGGCCGAACCTCCTCGCCAGGTCCGCATAGCCCTCGTGCTCGTGGCGGTGGTAGGCGCCGTAGATCGCCTCCAGCCCGGCGAGCCCGGCGTCGACCAGCTCGTGGAGCAGCTTCGACATGTCGGCCGCGGTGGTGATCCCCAGGGTGTGAGGGTGGGCGAGCACCGGGACGCCGCCCGACCGTCGGGCGAGGTCGATGGCCTCGGCAGGGGCGAGGCGGGGGCGCTCCACGTAGGCGGGCCTGCCCCGGGCCAGCCACAACTCGAAGGCCTGGGCGATGCTGGCCACGTACCCCTTCTGCATCAACAGGGCGGCGATGTGGGGCCGCCCCACCGTGCCGCCGCCGGCCTGCGCGGCGAGCTCCTCGGGGGTGATCTCGATCCCGTGGCGGCTCAGGGCATCGAGGATGGCCCGGTTGCGCTCGTCCCTCCCGTCGCGCAGCCACTCCAGCCGGTCCTGCAGCGGGCCGGGACCAGGCTCCAGCCAGAGGACGAGGAGGTGCATCCCACCGTCGAACTCCAGGGAGAGCTCGGTCCCCGGGATCAACTCGACGCCGAGTCGCTGCGCGGCCTCACGGGCCTCGTCGATGCCGTCGAGGGTGTCGTGGTCGGTGAGGGCCACCGTCTCCAGGCGCTGCCGGGCCACCAGCTCGACCAGCTCGGCCGGAGTCAACGACCCGTCCGAAGCGGTGGAGTGGAGGTGGAGGTCGATGGCCATGCGCCGTCCATGATGCCCTTCTCGAGGAACTCGTACCGGGTACCTGGAGTCCTCGTCCGGTCGTCGGGTACTCACCACCCCGGTACCGCTCCCGACGCGGAGCGGTGGGAGCTACTCGACGGTGATCGTCACCGACTCGATGTAGATGGTCTCCAGCGGGAGGCTCTGCTCCGCGGCGCCGGGGGCCCTGGTCCGACCGATGGAGAGGATCTCGTCGATGACGTCCTGGCCGGAGACCACCTTGCCGAGGACGTTGAACGACCGGGTCATCCGGCTGCCGCCCACCTCGGAGACGACGATGAAGAACTGCGAGCCCGTGGTCCGGGGGCCGCGGTTGGCCATGGCGACGATCCCCGGCTCGTAGGTGAAGCCGGCCGGTGGCCGCTCGTCGGGGATCGTGTACCCGGGGCCGCCGGTGCCGTCGGCGTTGGGGTCGCCGCCCTGGATCACCCATTCGGGGTTGACCCGGTGGACGGCGGTGCCGTCGTAGAAGCCCTGCCGGGCCAGGAAGACGAACGAGTTCACCGTCTCCGGGTAGCCCGCCGGGTCGAGCTCGATGACGATGTCGCCGCACGAGGTGGCGATCGTGGCCGTCACCGTGGATTGGGCCGTGATGTCGGCCTGCCGCTCGGGCTCGTCGAAGGTCATCGGGGTGAGCGCCGGCGGCTGGGCGGCGCCACACGCGGTGGGCTGCGCCCGGAGGTTCTCGTAGGCGGTGGCCTGGGGCGTGCGGTTGGAGAAGAGGCTGAAGAGGACGATCACGCCCACGACCACGAGGCCGAAGACGAAGGCGCTGCCGATGCGGCGGGTCACCTCCTGACGACGCTCGGCCTTCTTCTCCTCCTCGCGCTTCTGGGCGCGGAGTTCCTTCTGACGCTGGCGACGGTCGGTCATGCCCCGCCGACTTTAGGTGCAGGCCCGGCGGAAAGCCGATGCGGCTGAACAGGTCGGAGAGTGCGCGAAACTGTGCCCGATGCCGGTTGTCGTTCAGAAGTACGGGGGCACGTCGGTCGCCGATCCGGAGCGGATCACGAGGGTTGCCGATCGCATCCGTGAGACCAGGGAGAAGGGAAACGATGTCGTCGTGGTGGTCTCGGCCATGGGCCACACCACCGACGAGCTGCTCGAGCTCGCCGCCCAGGTGAGCGACAACCCGCCGCGGCGTGAGCTCGACATGCTGCTGAGCACCGGCGAGCGCATCTCCATGGCCCTCCTCGCCATGGCGCTGGAGGCCCGCGGGGTGCCTGCCGTCAGCTACACCGGCTCGCAGGCGGGTGTCCTCACCAACTCGATGCACGGCGAGGCCCGCATCACGAAGATCACCGGTGAGCGGGTCCGCCAGTCCCTGGAAGAGGGGAAGGTCGTCATCGTCGCCGGGTTCCAGGGCGTCGACCCTGTCACCAAGGAGATCACGACCCTCGGCCGGGGCGGCTCCGACGCCACCGCCGTCGCCCTGGCCGCGTCCCTGGGGGCCGACCACGTCGAGATCTACACCGACGTCGATGGGGTGTACACCGCCGATCCCCGCATCGTCCCCGTGGCCCAGAAGCTCGACGAGCTCGGCTTCGACGAGATGCTCGAGATGGCCGCGTCCGGCGCCGGCGTCCTGATGACCCGCTCCGTCGAGATCGGCCGCCGCTACGACCTGCCGATCCACGTCCGGTCGTCGTTCCACGACGGCGAGGGGACCTGGGTCCGTGACTCGGAGGTCATGGAGCAGGCGATCGTCTCCGGCATCGCCCACGACCGCTCCGAGGTCCGGTTCACCGTCTCCGGCGTGCCCAACCGTCCCGGCATCGCCGCCCGGCTCTTCGGCGCCCTGGCCGATGCCCGGATCGTGGTCGACACCATCGTCCAGAACATCGCCCACGACGGCACCGCCGACATCTCCTTCACCGTCCCCAAGGCGGCCGTCGCCGAGGCGGAGCGGATCACCAAGGAGGTCGGTGACGAACTCGGAGCCACCGTGGAGCTGGACCACGGCATCGGCAAGGTCTCGATCATCGGCGCCGGCATGAAGTCCCAGCCGGGGGTGGCCGCCCTCATGTTCCGCACGCTCGCCGGCCTGGGCATCGACATCGAGATGATCTCGACCTCGACGATCCGCATCACCTGTGTCATCCGGGCCGACCGGATCGACGAGGCCGTGGCCGCATTGCACGAGGCCTTCGGGCTCCAGGACGGCCCGAACCGGCAGGAAGGAGAGTCGTGAGCCGCACGGTCGCAGTCGTCGGCGCCACCGGCGCGGTGGGCCGGACGATGATCTCGATCCTCGAGGAGCGCCGGTTCCCCGCCGACCGCATCCGCCTCTTCGCCTCGTCGCGCTCCGCCGGGACCAGGGTGGAGACGGTCTGGGGGCAGGTGGAGGTGGAGGACCTGGCCACCGCCGACCCGTCGGGCGTCGACATCGCCCTCTTCTCCGCGGGTGGTGACCGGTCCAGGGAGCACGCCCCGCGCTTCGTCGAGGCCGGCGCCGTGGTGGTGGACAACTCGTCGGCCTTCCGCGGGGACCCGGAGGTCCCGCTCGTGGTCGCCGGGGTCAACGACCATGCCGTCGAGTCCCACCGCGGGCTGATCGCCAATCCGAACTGCTCGACGATGACGCTGATGATGGCGGCGGGCCCCCTGCACCGGGCCGCCGGACTGGTCTCGATGGTGGCCGTCACCTATCAGTCGGTCTCCGGCTCCGGGCAGAAGGGCATCGACGAGCTGGTCGAGCAGACCGACCTGCTCCGCCCCGACGTCGAGCTCCTCGCCGACGGCACCGGCCCCGAGGTCCCGGCCCGGGTGTACCCGAGGCCGATCGGCTTCAACGTCCTCCCGTTCGCCGGGTCGCTGTCGGGCGACGAGGGCTACACGGACGAGGAGCTGAAGCTCGTCAATGAGTCCCGGAAGATCCTCGAGGTCCCGGACCTGAAGGTGGAGCCGCACTGCGCCCGGGTGCCGGTGCTGGTGGGTCACGGCGTCTACGCCACGATGTGGTTCTCCCGCCCGATGAGCGTCGAGGAGGCGACCACCGTGCTGTCCGACGCTCCCGGCCTCGAGCTGTGGACCGACAAGATCCCGACGCCCCAGGACGCCGCGGGCCGCGACGAGGTGCTGGCCGCACGGGTGCGACCCACCCTGGGCGCGCCGGGCGGCATCAACTTGTGGGTGGTCGGCGACAACCTGCGGAAGGGCGCCGCCCTGAACGCCGTGCAGATCGCCGAGCTGCTGGCCTGAGCCTCAGCTCAGGCCGCCGCCGGACTGCTCCAGTTCCCTGAGCGTCGCCCCGATCTTGCGGCGCAGGTAGGGGTTGGCGCCCCGGAACCCCAGCTCGATGGCGAACCTGGCGTCGTCGCTGATGTCCAGGACGATCTCCTCACCCTCGGCAAGGACGTGGAAGGAGCCGTCCGGACGGTCGGTGATGCGGATCTCGTCCTTGGTCCATTCGGCGATCTCGACGTCGCCCGCCACCACCTTGATGTGATCCCCGGTCAGGTCGACGACCACGTTGATCGGGGGTTCCTCGGTGCCCTCGATGCGAAGCTTCCCGTCGTAAGTGCCCATCGGTGCCTCCTTCCCGGCAGGTTACGGTCGGTGGCGTAAAGAAGGGTGAAACCCGTCCAACGGTCCCCCGGTGGGACGGGCCCGTCACCACGTATCGTGGCGCGGATGAGCGGTGAGTCAAGACCCCTTTCCGGACTGACGCCTGACGAGGTGGCGCGCCGCAGGGAAGCGGGCCAGATCAACGTCGTGCCCGGCGGTCCCAGCCGCACGGTCGCCGAGATCTTCCGGGCGAACTTCCTCACCCTCTTCAACGCCCTCCTGGGCGGGCTGCTGCTGATCGTCCTCCTCGTCCTCCGCCAGCCGCGGGACGCCCTCTTCGGGTTCGTGCTGCTCTTCAACTCCCTGATCGGTTTCATCCAGGAGTGGCGGGCCAAACGGACGCTCGACCGGCTGGAGCTGCTCGCCGCACCGGCCGCCTCGATCATCCGGGAAGGGAAGGCCGAGGAGCATCCCGTGGAGGAGATCGTGGTCCACGACCTGATCCAGCTCCGGCCGGGAGACCAGGTGGTCGTGGACGGCGAGGTCGTGGTCTCCGAGGGCCTGGAGATCGACGAGTCGCTCCTCACCGGCGAGTCCGATCCCATCCACAAGGACGTCGGCGAGGAGGTGCTGTCGGGGAGCTTCGTCGCCGCCGGGTCCGGCGTGTACCGGGCCACCAAGGTGGGCGGTGACGCCTATGCCGCCCGGCTCGCCGCCGAGGGGAAGCGGTTCACCTTCAACTCCGGCGGCGCCCCCGAAAAAGAGGGGGGTGGACGACGTGGGTGGACGAAC
>QGUS01000121.1 GCA_003242515.1 Actinomycetota bacterium | reverse complement strand
CGGGAGGTCGAGGAGCGGCTCGCCGGACGGAGGGTCCTGGCGCTGCGCCGCCACGGGAAGTTCCTCGTCGGCGACCTCGACGACGGCTGGACGCTGATCGCCCACCTCGGAATGTCCGGCCGCTTCTCGTACGGCGCCGCCGACGACGAGGTTCCGCCCCACACCCACGTGATGCTCCATCTGGACGACGGCACCGTGGTCCGGTTCACCGACCCGAGGACCTTCGGCTTCGTCGCCGTCTACGACGAGGACGAGATGGCCTCGTCCACCCTGGGCCGCCTCGGGCCGGACGCCTGGAGCGACGGTCTCGACGCCGCCGCCCTGCAGGCGAAGCTGGCCGGGCGGAAGGCCCCGATCAAGGCGCTGCTGCTCGACCAGGGCCCGGTGGCGGGTCTCGGGAACATCTACGCCGACGAGGTGCTCCACCGGGCCGGCGTCCATCCGCTGACGCCGGGAGGGGACATACCCCTCGAACGCCTGGAGGCGATGGTGGGGGCGATGCGGGAGGTCCTGGCCACCGCCATCGACGCCGGCGGCACCACCCTCGACGACCTCGCCTATCTCCTGCCCGACGGCAGGGCGGGGGAGAACCTCAGGTCGCTGCGGGTGTACGGCCGGACGGGCGAGCCGTGCGTCACCTGCGGGACGCCGATCGAGCGCATCGTCGTCCGCGCCCGGTCCACTCATTACTGCCCCAAGTGCCAGCACTGGGCGTGATCGTTGTTAGCCTGACGGGGCAAAATCACATGTCTGTCATTCGCCAGGTAGGAGTGCGGAGCACGCCTTGTATCTGAAGTCGCTCAAGCTCGCCGGTTTCAAGTCGTTCGCCGACCGCACGCGCCTCGAGTTCCGTCCGGGCGTCACTGTCGTGGTCGGCCCCAACGGTTCCGGCAAGTCCAATCTGGTCGACGCCCTCTCGTGGGTGCTCGGCACGCAGTCGGCGAAGAGCCTGCGCACCCCGAAGATGGAGGATGTGATCTTCGCCGGGACCGCGGCACGCCCGGCGCTCAACAAGGCCGAGGTGGTCCTGGTCGTCGACAACACCGACCGGGCCATCGACATCGACCTCGACGAGGTCTCCATCACCCGGCGCCTCTACCGCGACGGCTCCAGCGACTACGAGCTGAACGGCGTCGCCTGCCGGCTCATCGACATACTCGACCTGCTCTCCGACGCCGGTGTCGGGCGCCACCAGCACGTGATCATCGGCCAGGGCGAGGTCGGGCAGATCCTCAACGCATCACCCGAGGAGCACCGCGCCGTCATCGAGGAGGCCGCCGGCATCCTCAAGCACCGCCGCCGCAAGGAGAAGGCGGAGCGCCGTCTGGAGCGCACCGACGAGGACCTCACCAGGCTCCAGGACATCATCGGCGAGATCGAGCGGCAGATGCGCCCCCTGCGCCGCCAGGCCCGGGCCGCCGAGCGCTACCAGGAGCTCCGGGACGAGGTGGTGAAGCTGCGTCTCTACCTCGGCGGGCAGAAGCTCTCCGAGCTCGACCGGGAGCTGACCATCGCCACCTCGGAGCGGTCGATGCTCACCGAGACCATGGAAGTCGACCGGTCCCGCCTCGGCGACCTGGAGTCCCGCGTCACCGGTCTCACCGCCGATGTGACCCGAGTCACCGGCGAGCTGGACCGTGCGTCCAGCGCCGCCGCCCTGCTCGAGACCACCAGCGAACGTCTCCGCCGCATCGCCTCCGTCGCCCACGAGCGGGCCCGTGCCGCCTCGGGCCGCATCGAGGCCGCCGCCGCCCTTCTCGAGGACCTCGCCGTCGAGGCCGGGGCCATCGAGGCGGAGAAGCAGGAGCTGGAGCGGCAGGTGTCGACGCTTCAGTCCCGGGTCGAGGCCGCCGAGGCCGGTTTCCGCCGTCTCGAGGACGAGGAGCGTGCTCTCGCCACCCAGGCGAGCCTCTCGCCGGAGGGCGCCCTCGCCGCAGTGCGCGGCGAGCTGAGCGCCCTCGAAGCCGCCATCGAGCGTGACACCCGGGAGATCAAGGCCATCGACCACCGCCTCGAGGTGGTCCGCTCCCAGGTCGAGTCGGAGACCGCCGCGATCCGTGAGATCGACGACGAGATCAAGACCCTCGACGGCGAGCTCACCAGGCTCCAGTCCGCCTACGACGAGGCGGTGAAGGCCCGCACGGTCGACCAGGACCAGTGGACCGCCGCCGAGAGCGCCCTCGCCGAGGCCCGCACCGCCGTCGCCGCCGCCGAGGCCCGGGTGGAGGCGATCCAGTCGGCGCTCGCCGGACGCTTCGACGAGGAGGCCCTCCAGATCGTGGAGAGCTCCCCGACCAGCCTGGGCCGCCTCGCGTCCCTGCTGGACGTCCCCGAGGGGTACGAGGCCGCCGTCTCCGCCGCCCTCGGCCCCTGGGCCGACGCCGTCGCCTTCCCCGACCGTTCCGCCCTCCGCGAGGTGGCCGGGCAGGTCAAGTCCCGGGGGTCCGGCTCCGTCGCCCTGGTCACGGGCCGCTCCGGTGTCACCGTCACCGCCCGGGACGTCGCCCGCTTCAAGGGGCTGGACGCCCTGATCGACCTCCTCGGGCCGAAAGCCGATCAGACCATGGCCGCCGCCCTGCTCGGCGACGTGGTCGTGGTCGAGGGCTGGTCCACCGGCTGGGAGATCGTCTCCGCCCACCCGAACCTCCGGGCCGTGACCCCGGAGGGCGACCTGATCACCGCCGACGGCGCCGCACTCGCCAACCCCGACGGCGCCAGCTCGGTCCTCCTCGAGACCGCCGAGGTCGCCCTGGAGCGGGCCCGCACCGAGGAGGCCCGCGCCCGGTCGGTCCACGCCACCGCCCGCCGCGCCTTCGAACTGAGCCGCGAACGGGAGCGGGAGGCCCTCGAGGCCCTAGAGGCCGCCGAGTCCGGGCTGTCGGGCAAGTCGGAGGCCATGGACCGGCTCCGCCGCTCCGTCAACGTCCTCGAGGAGGAGATGACCCGTCTCTCCGCACGACGGGTCGCCCTCGCCACCGCCGTCGAGGCAGCCGGGACACAGGCCGCCGAGCTCCGCAAGCGCATCGAGGCGCTGGAGGGGGAGGAGGCCGAGCGGATCCGCGTGTGGCAGGAGATGGAGGCACGCCGGTCGGTCCTCGCGGTGGAGCGCGAGAAGGCTCGGTCCGAGTGGCAGGAGGCCGCCGGAGTGCTCCGGGGCACCACCGAGCGCATCGCCATGCTCACCGAGCGCGCGGCCCGCATCGCCGAGGAGCGCACCCGTCTCGCCGAGCCGGTCTCCCCGGGCGTCGACCCCGAGGGTCTCGCCCGGGTCGAGCGGGTGGCCCGCCGGGCCGTGGAGGCCATCGAGGGCAAGATCGCCGGGCTCCGTGACCGTCAGGCAGTCCTCCGCGAGGAGCGTGACCGCGTGGCGGCCGAGCTCGCCGCGGCCCGGACCGAGTTCGACTCCTGCCGCGACTCCCTGGACCGCTCACGGGAGCGCATCGCCGAGCTGGACGTCAGGCTCACCGAGCTGCGCATGCAGCGCGAGTCGGTCGCCGAGGCGCTCCGCCGTGACGCCGACGCCGAGCCGGAACAGGCCTACGGCGCACCGCGTCCCGACTACCCGGAGGACGCCGACCTCGAGGAGATCCTCCGCAGCCGCCTCGCCGAGCTGTCCCGTCTCGGACCGATCAACCCGCTGGCGGCCGACGAGTACCGGGAGCTGGAGGAGCGGCACCGCTTCCTTTCGGAGCAGATGGCCGACGTGGAGAACTCCCGCTCCGAGCTGCGGAAGGTGATCGCCGCCCTCGACGAGGAGATCACCCAGACCTTCCGAAAGGCGTTCGAGGAGGTCGCGGCGGCCTACGAGCGGTACTTCGGCGTCCTGTTCCCGGGTGGACGCGGCCGCATCCGCCTGGCCGACCCCGAGGATCCGAACTCCGGCGTGCTCATCGAGGCCCAGCCGATGGGGAAGAAGGTGCAGCAGATGACCCTGCTGTCCGGTGGCGAGCGGAGCCTCGCCGCCCTGGCCTTCCTCTTCGCCGTGTTCGACGCCCGGCCCAGCCCCTTCTACGTCCTCGACGAGGTCGAGGCCGCTCTCGACGACGTCAACCTGCGCCGTTTCCTCCGCATCGTGGAGGAGTTCCGTAACCGGGCGCAGCTGATCATCATCACCCACCAGCAGCAGACGATGGAGGCTGCGGACGTGCTCTACGGCGTCACGATGGAGGCCGGTGGCTCCTCGCAGGCGCTGCGCAAGGAGATGTCCGACGCCATGGCCCGCTCCGCCTGAGAGACCATGGACGGCAGCTCCTTTCCCATCGTCCCCGTGATCGTCGCCGCCGTCGTGGTGGTGGTGGCGCTGGTCGTGTTCTTCGTGGTGCGTTCCAGGGGCGGAGTCTCCGGGACCGCCCCGTCGGCCACGGCCGCGCCTCCGGCACGGTGGCGCATCCTCAGCCGGGTGTTCGGCGACTCGCTCGACGACGAGACCTGGCAGCGTCTCGAGGAGGCCCTGCTCGCAGCCGACGTGGGTGTCGCCGCCACCGACCGGATCGTCTCCGCGGTGCGGGCGCGGCGCCCGTCCAGCGTCTCCGAGGCCCAGGAGATGGTGCGGGAGGCGCTCCGTGCCGAGTTCTCCGGCTCCGACCGGGGCCTCGACCTCTCGGCCAGGCCGTCGGTGATCCTCGTCGTCGGCGTCAACGGGTCGGGCAAGACCACGACCATCGCCAAGCTGGCCCATCGGCTGATGTCGGAAGGGAAGAAGGTCCGTCTCGCCGCCGGCGACACCTTCCGGGCCGCCGCCGTCGACCAGCTCCGGCTCTGGGCGGAACGGGTCGGGGCCGGGTTCACGCAGGGCCCCGAGCGTGGCGACCCCGCCGCCGTCGCCCATGACGCCATCACCCGGGCGAGGAGCGAGGGAGAGGACGTCGTGATCGTCGACACCGCCGGGCGGCTGCACTCGGACAGGAACCTGATGGAGGAGCTGCGGAAGGTGCACCGGGTCGCCGGCCAGGCCGGCCAGGTGACCGAGGTGCTCCTCGTGCTCGATGCCACCGCCGGCCAGAACGGCCTCTTCCAGGTGCGGGAGTTCGCCAGCGCCGTGCCGCTCACGGGCGTCGTCCTCTCCAAGCTCGACGGGACCGCACGGGGAGGGATCGTGGTGGCCGTGGAGAGCGAGCTGGGGGTGCCGATCAAGTTCGCGGGAGTGGGTGAGGGACCGGCCGACCTGCAGGAGTTCGACCCGGCCCGCTTCGTGGCAGACTTGACGGCATGACCCCCGAAGAGCTGGCCGCCCTCGCTCGCAAGGCCGCCGAGAACGCCTACGTCCCCTACTCCAACTTCCGCGTCGGGGCCGTCGTTGTCGCCGCGGACGGGACGGTCGTCACCGGCGCCAACATCGAGAACGCCTCCTATCCCGCCTCCTCCTGCGCCGAGGCGACCGCCGTGAACACAGCCGCCGCCCAGGGCATCCGGAAGATCGACACGGTCGCGGTGGCCTGCATCGATGCCGGGACGGTCGACCTCGCCTACCCGTGCGGCCGGTGCCGGCAGATCATGGCCGAGTTCGACACGGAGACCATCTATGTCACGGCGGGCGAGGGCACGGAGATCCGCAGGCACACGCTCGACGAGCTGCTGCCTCATCGCTTCGAGCTCTGATCCTCGAAGCGAGGGCGGGGGCCGTGGGCTCCCCGGAGGTGACGCCCGTACGCGGAAGGCCCCGGCCAGATGGCCGGGGCCTTCGACGTGCCCGGTAGCCGC
>QGUS01000120.1 GCA_003242515.1 Actinomycetota bacterium | reverse complement strand
CTCCTCGCCAAGCGGGCCCTCGCCCGTCTCGGTGCGGTGGTTGGGCCGCCGGTCCTGGGGGATGTTGTAGAGGCCCCAGCCCCCCCCGGCCTTGGGGTCGGCTGCCCCGTAGACGATGCGGTCGAGGCGGGCCCACACCGCCGCACCCGAGCACATCACGCACGGTTCGAGGGTGACGACGAGGGTGTGCCCGTTGAGCCGCCAGTCGCCGATCTCGCGGGCACGGGCCGACAGCACGAGCATCTCGGCGTGGGCGATCGGATCGCGGAGCTCCTCCCTCCGGTTCCGGTTCTCGGCCACGATGTCGCCGCTCTCGTCGAGGAGGACCGCGCCCACTGGCACGTCCCCGGCGTCCCCTGCTTCCCGCGCCAGTTCCAGGGCGCGGCGCATGGCGGGGAGGTAGGGCTCGGTCGGGAGTGGCTCAGGCATCAGGCGGCATTATCCTTTCCCGAGCCGGGTTAGCCCGGCTCCACGCTTCTCACCAGCCGCGGCCGTGGTCGTCGCCGGCCCGGGAAGGTGGGACAACGGAGGGATCGCATAGTCCGGTCTAGTGCGCGGCACTGGAAATGCCGTTGGGGGTTACCGCCCCCTCGTGGGTTCAAATCCCACTCCCTCCGCCGGGCGTCGGCCTGCCGGTGCCCGACAACTGAATACCCGGAGGGGTCGCATAGTCCGGTCTAGTGCGCGGCACTCGAAATGCCGTAGGGGGTTGCCACCTCCTCGTGGGTTCAAATCCCACCCCCTCCGCCGGACGACGACGGGCCGACGGCCCGTCGTCCGCTTCCGTGGGCGCTGTAGTGCCGGAGGGGTCCCTGGCATCCTGGTCCTCAGCCCGGACGGGTCGATGGCCAAGGCGAGGCCGGCTCGCCTGACGCCGAATCCGTGGTGCTCTGCCAGAGAGGCATTGGAATGGCATGCGCCCTCCGGCATGAATACAGGCCTACCCCCTTCGCCATCCGACCTCACCTGCTCCGGCTCTCCAGGGCGTTGCTCGGGTCGGATCTCATCGCCGGGCCACCACCACGACCCGCATGTCGTCGATGGTCGGTGGGGAAGCGCCCTGTCCGTAGAACTCGACGGTGGAGAACCCGGCAGCTCGCAGCCACTCCGAGTACTCCGGAAGTGTGGGGACGCGCACCTCGTGGTGGGTCCTCCGCACCTCGCCATCCCGGTACACCACGCGTTCGGTCCGGATCCGGCCGGTGACAGGATCGAAGGTGCTGCTGTCGATGAGGGCGTCGTCACCGCGAAAGACCGGCACGGCGAAAGGGGACGGGGTGAACCGACGGACGAACCCGTCGTGGTGCACCGCCTCGATGGCCAGCTTTCCCCCCGGTTTGAGGACGCGGGCGAACTCGGCCAGAACGGCCCGGTTGTCTGTGTCGTCGAAGTAGCCGAAGGATGTGAACCAGCAGACCACGGCATCGAAGGGGGCGTCGACTCCGAGCCGGCGGAGGTCACCGATCCGATAGTCCACTTTCACTCCTCGCCGCCCGGCGTCCTCACGAGCCAGCTCGATGAACGCCGGTGTGGCGTCGACACCGGTGACGTCGAAGCCCTGCTCTGCGAGGAGATTGGAGATCCTTCCGTGCCCGCACGGTGCGTCGAGAATGCGGGAGCCCGGGGTCAGGCCCAGTACCTCGAGGATCCGCTCCGCGTCGGCCTGGGTGCGAGCCTCGTCGAGGGATGCCTCGTAGAAGTACAGGTAGTCATCCCCGAAAGTCGCCTCACGATCGAAGAGATCCACAGAGGAAGGCTATCCAGGCGGGTTGGGAGGTGCGGGCGGGTAAGGGGGTCGGGATGTGCCCGGTTACCCTTTGGGACGACCCACCCGTTCATGGGCGATGCCGCGTTCGATCGCCGGAACAACTGTTCCGGGCGGGGGGTTCAAGAATCGGAGGGGTGTCCGAGCGGTCGAAGGAGACGGTCTTGAAAACCGTTGGGCCCTCACGGGTCTCGTGGGTTCGAATCCCACCCCCTCCGCCATGGCCACGCGATGTCCCGTGACCCGCATCGGACCGCTGGTTCGCTCGAGGTGGTCCTCGACCTGGCCCCGACGGTTGGGCCACCACGGAGTCGCCCAGAGCGTCGTCGTCCCGTACTCTTAGGGAGCCGGGTCGGCGACGACCCCCGGAGAGGTGGCCGAGAGGTCGAAGGCGCTCGCCTGCTAAGCGAGTAAGGGGTGATTTAGCCCCTTCGAGGGTTCAAATCCCTCCCTCTCCGCTCAATGGTGTGGTGACGATTCCACGGACACGAGAGGCCCCGGCAGGGCGAACAGCCGGGGCCTCGTCGATCTCAGGGCTCGACCGTCAGAACTCGAGGATCTCGCAGGTGGCCGCCACCGTCAGGCCGCTGCTCTCCACGACCAACAGGAAGCCGGTGCCGCCGAACTCCTCGCAGACCTGGTAGAGGTGCTGGTACCAGCCGTTTGCGGTCAGGGAGCCGGAGCTGGTCATCGGAAGGCCTGCGCACCGGTGAAACTCGGAGCCGAAGGAGATGATCGGATCCTCGGGGGTGCCTCCCTCTTCGAGGCATGCCTGCTCCCAGATGTTCAGAGTCACCGGCGGCTCGGTGAGGATGCTCCCGCCCCTGGCGGCGTAGCTGGTGCAGTCTCCCCGGTTGGCGAAGGCGCCTCCGTCTTCCTTGTAGAGGCCCTGCCAGGCGGCGCACTGCTTGGCGGCCGCGGAGTTGTTGCCGCCGGCGGGCTTGCCGAGGGCGGTGCCCTGTCCAATCCAGAGCAGGCCCAGCGTCAGTGCGAGGGCCGTTGCGAGGGCGAGCAGAACCCGCCCGCTGATGCGTGATGCGAGCATCACTTTCCTCTCCCATCTCTCGTCCACCCCCCACGGGCGGAAGGTGGCGGAATGAAAGCATCCCCATCCCGCTATGGCAGAAACTGGGTGGCCCGTAGTCCCGGGTTGCCTGCGGCGGTTGCTGATTCGCGAACCAGCCGCGTGGCGTCGCGACCGACGAGACCGTGGTCCTCGGAGGCGATGCAGGCACGCTCGCGCATGAAGTCGAACTGATCATCTTGGTGTCCGACGCGTCAGGTCCGGGCCGGGCCGAGCGGCTTGTGAGACGCCGGCGTGCCGACCAGCATTTCGTAGCGGCCGGCGATGGCCTACCGTCCATGCGTCCCCGACCACGGAGCTCGATGATGTCGACCCCACCCGTCAAGAAGGGCGAGCTCGTCGACCTCCAGATCGAGAAGTTCGCCGACCGCGGCAAGTCCCTCGCTCACATCGACGGATACGTCGTGTTCGTTCCCGGGTCGGTCCCCGGCGACCGGGTCCGGGTCAGGGTGACCCGACGGCGCCGCGGCTACGCCGAGGGCCGGGTCGAGGAACTGCTAGAGCCGAGCCCGCTCCGGGTCACGCCGCGCTGTGAGTACTTCGGGACCTGCGGAGGGTGCACCTGGCAGCACATCGGGTACGAGACCCAGGTCGCCTCCAAGTGGGAGTCGGTCCGCGACGCCTTCGTCCACACCGGCGGTTTCGACCTCGATGCCGAGGGGATCGAGCTCCTCCCGGCGATCCCGGCGGACCGTCCGTTCTTCTACCGCAACAAGATGGAGTTCTCCTTCGGCGCCCAGCGCTGGGTGACCGACGAGGAGATCGCCTCGGGGGTCGACCTGGACCGTGGGTTCGCCCTCGGCATGCACGTCCCGGGCCGTTTCGACCGGGTGATCGACCTGCAGGTCTGCTACCTACAGAGCGAGCTGTCCGTGGCCATCGTCAACGCCACCAGGGACATCGCCCGGGAGCGCGGCTGGGAGCCCTGGGACGTCCGCACCGTGACCGGCTACCTGCGGCACCTGGTGATCCGCACGCCCCGGCACACCGACGACGTGATGGTCAACCTGGTGACCAACGGCTACGACGAGGATCGGATCGGCGAGTATGCGGCGTTCCTCCAGAGCCGGTTCCCCGAGGTGACGACACTGGTCAACACCGTGAACACCGGTGTGGCCCAGGTCGCCTTCGGCGAGGAGGCCCGCGTGGTCTACGGCCCCGGGCTGGTGCGGGACCGGATCGGCCGCTTCACCTTCGAGATCGGACCCGGCTCCTTCTTCCAGACCAACACCGAGCAAGCCGAGAAGCTCTACTCGGTCGCCCTCGAGTTCGCCGAACTGCGACCGGACGACCTCGTCTACGACCTCTACTCCGGCGTCGGCTCCATCTCGCTCTTCCTCGCCGAGCACGCCCGGCACGTCGTCGGCATCGAGCTGATCGAGGAGGCCGTGGTGGCGGCCCGGCGCAACGCCGAGCTCAACGGGGTCTCGAACGCGACCTTCGTGGTCGGGGACATGCTCGAGGTGTTCGGAGAGGAGCTGCTCGACGAGCACGGCGTCCCGGACGTCCTGGTGGTGGACCCGCCCCGCTCGGGCATGCACCCCAAGGTCGTCGAGCGCATCGCCGAGCTGGGGCCGGAGCGGCTGGTGTACGTCTCCTGCAACCTCCAGACCCAGGCCCGGGACGTCGCGATGCTCCGGGACGCCTACCGCGTCGAGGTGGTCCAGCCGGTCGACCTCTTCCCGCAGACCTTCCACATCGAGTCCGTCGCCCGGCTGCGCCGCCGCTGAGCTCAGTGCATCGTCCGCCTCCGGAAGAGCCGGAACGCCGCGGGCATGGCCAGGACGAGGACCGCTGCCGCGCACAGGAACGCTGCCGTCACCGGGTGCTCCAGCGGCCAGGTGGCCATCGTCGGGGCCCCGCCCGGGTTGCCGAACAGACGGCGCATCGCCGCCACCACGACGGACACGGGGTTCCACGCCGCCAAGTGCTGGAGCGGGACGGGCAGCGTCTCCATGGGGACGAAGGCGCTGCTCAGGAACGTCAGCGGGAACACCAGCGCGAAGCCGATGCCCATCACCGAGTCGGGCGTCCGGACGACCAGCCCCAGGACGGTCCCGAGCCAGATCATCGCCGAGCCGAACAGGAAGAGGAGCCAGAGGGCGATGGCGACGTCGACCGGCCCGGTGTGGATGCGCCAGCCCACGACCAGGCCGGTGACCATCAGGACCACCGTGGTGATCGCCAGCGAGCCGAGCTCGGCGAGGTACTGCCCGAACAGGTAGGCGGCCCGGCTGGTCGGGAGCGACCGGAACCGGTCGATGACGCCCTCGGTCAGGTCGGTGGAGAGCGAGATGGCCGGGCCCGTCATCCCGAAGACGTAGGTCTGGATCAGGATTCCGGCGATGACGTACTCCCTGTAACTGCCGTTCTGGACGGCGATCGCACCGCCGTACACGTACGCGAACAGCAGCACGAACATCAGCGGCTGGACCGTGGCGTCGATGAGCTTCTCCGGCACCTGCTTGATGTGACGGATGTGCCGCCCGGCGAAGACGAGGGCGTCGGACACGAGCGCCCGCAGGCGGGGGCGGTGGCCGGATGTTTCGAGGGTCGTCATGTGATCCTCCTCTCGGATCGGCTCACGCGGTCAGGCCCAGGAAGACGTCGTCGAGGGTGGGGCGACGGCGGTTGACGTCGACCACGTCCACGCCGGCCTCGTCGAGACGACGCACCACGTCGGGGACCCGGATCCCGTCCCGCGCGGCGATGGTGACGGTGCGCTCGATGGGGTCCGTATGGGGCCGATCCCCGGGGAGGGCCGCCACCGGGGCCACCGCCCGGTCGACGCCCTCCGGGGTGGCCAGGGCAACCTGGATCGGGTCCCCGCCCACCCGGGTCTTGAGCTCGTAGGGGGTC